>JAUHXW010000229.1 GCA_030426705.1 Gammaproteobacteria bacterium | reverse complement strand
AGTATCAATCACACCATCAGGATCATTAGCCGGCGCTACATTGATGCTCATGGTGTAATTTTGAGTTTCACCAGTACCGACATCCATGCCATATGCATATCCTGGATAGAAAATGGTATTTTGACTTGGCCCTGTAACATCGGTGGCATCCAAATCGCACACAACATTAAAACTTGGGGCCAAATTGACATGTTGCACTTCACTGTCAAGTGAAGGCAAAGATATGTTACCCGCGATATCCGTCGCATTGGCATTGACCACTGAACCTGCTCCCAGAGGAGCCACATAATCACAAGACCAGTTGCCCATATTATCTGCATAGATAGGCGCATTGGTACAGATGACTCCATTAACTGTTAAGGCGCTCATCGCTTCTGCAGTGCCAGATAACTGGGTCACATTATCAGCAATCACATTAATTAAAGGCGCATTCGGAGCGACTGTATCAATGGTTACTGCCAAAGTTGCAGAATGAGCAGACTCGCCCACAACGTTGGTTTCTGTATAAGATAAATTGTGTACCCCATCTACCAGTGGAGCAGTCACCGTGGCTTGCTCAACACCCGCGCTGCTACAGTTATGAATGCCTATCAAAGTGTCAATAACCGGCAAATCTGAATAAATATTCACCACATGACTGGCATCCGAACATGTCACCATTAGATTTGGCAGTGAAACGTTTGTTGTATCATCAGTATCCGATTCGCCAGAATCACTGCTAGCCACTAAATCCAAAGGACCTACTGGTGCATCAGGCACGAAAGCAGGCGGAGCACCACCAATCAAAACCTGAATATCAGTCCTTGCCACCAATTGATTGGTACCATCTCTTACCAACAAATAAATACCATAAGTACCTGGTATATCAGGGTCATAGGTAAAACCTGGGACATTATCAGCAGCCAGACTGTAATAAGAAGAGTTTTGTACCACATTGTTCCCAGCCAAAGCGGTTTCATAATCACTGAACCAAAAGAACGTGCTCCCTGCACCATTGGTAGTACTGTTATCACCAATGGCATGATCAGGTGCTAAAATGCCAAAGATTGGCGTTAAAACAATATCTGCTGCGTAATAGTCAACGGCTAATGATGGGTCAGCATCTATTCCTAACTCATAGGTAAAATCATCCAAATGCATTCCTGAGCTGTTGTCAAAATTAACATTGATCGCGAAATCATAATTCCAGCGATTTGGTGTACCAGGGTCATTGTCGTAATCGGTTTCTGCTAAAGTGTAACTGTAGGTGCCATCGCCGTTACTATTGGTTAAGCCGTTGTATGGAATTTTGGCACGTAAACCCACCTCAACGCCATTATTCCGATCAGTCGTAAAAAAGCCATTGCTGTTTCCAGAGCCAAAAATGATGTCAGGCACTACATCTTGATCGTACTCAACCACTGACATGGCGTGTGTTGATACCAGTGACATAACAACAGTGATGTATGCGCTTTTCAAACTTGATTTCATTATTTTCCCCTTATAGTCCATGTTTCGTTCTTAAGATACAATTTTTGTCTCATATAAAATTGCAAAGTACAGACAATTAGCACATATTCATATTGCTCAATCAAGAAAAACGCATGTCTGTAATAGTTTTTTTGTGATGTAGCTCACATATCTTTTGTGACGCAAGTCACGTTTCCATGTTGTGACAAATTTTGCCACCATCTAAAGGAATTCACCAGAAGCCATGCAAGAATTACAATATCCCAGTATTCGATTGCCACATCGAAAAGTTCAACGCGGTCGCAAAGCTGACCCACATCAAATAAGGTATCAGCAAAACAGCTGCCAGCAGTCTCACTCGTCCAAATTTCAATAAAGTCACTAAAATCAACACCCACAAAATCACAATATCAACAAAAGACCACAGGCCCATTTGCCAGGCAAAAAACAACCACGACCACAGCCCATTGATAAAAAGTTGCACCACAAACAAAATCATCGCTGATTTGTTAGCCTTTAGACCACCCTGGCGCCAAACCAACAATGCAGCAATGGCCATCAAGGTATACAGCGTTATCCAAACCGGACCAAATAACCAAGCTGGTGGAGCCCAATTGGGTTGCGTCAATTGACCATAGAATTCAGGCGCATTCATTGACCCAAAGGCACATGTGACCGCTGTAGCAAAGCACAACAGCAGCCAGCTAGCCAAGCCAATGGTTTGTTTTTGAGCAGTGAAATTTGACATGATATTTCTAATAAAAATGCTCATTGTATAAAGCATAAAGTAAAATTATTCTCGAACACATTTTTTGTGATTTTGAAAAGAATGCTTGGTTTTTTCTGACCAATAATTTGGTGTTTAACTCACTGCTTTGATCTAAACTATATCAATGAGTTGGCTCAGTGAAAAAAACAAGAACTGGTTACGGATTATTCTGTTAACTGTGTTTTTGGCAATGGTTGTCTACGTGATTGAGAAAGACTACTTAGCGGATGGTTATAATCCACTTAAACCACTGGATATTGAAGACAAAACCACCCTGTTAACTCGCTCAAAAATCAATAAACTCAAAGGAAATATTGATGTCTGCTTGGCCGTCTTGGCAAGCAGTGAAGTTAAATATGAACCATTGCCTGATCAAGAAACCGGAGAGGCCTGTGGTTTGCACAACGCGGTTCATTTACAACAGTCCGCCATATCTTATGGTGGTGGCATCACACTCAAATGCCCTGCACTGCTAAGCCTGCTCATTTGGGAAAAACATGCTTTGCTGCCTTTAGCCGCTGAAATTTTAGAACAGCCAATAACCCGAATCAATCATTATGGCACCTATGCATGCCGTAACGTCAATGGTGCTAAAACAGGTCAACGCAGTCAACACGCTTATGCCAATGCCATAGACATCGCTGGTTTTGTACTCGCAGATGGCACTGAAATCAGTGTGTTGAAAGACTGGGGTAAGGACACTCAGGCTGGAAAATTTTTATCAGCCATTCATCAATCAGCCTGTAAGTTTTTCACCACGGTACTGGGACCTGAATACAATGACTTGCATAACAACCACTTTCATTTTGACCATGGTCCCAGCGGGGTTTGTCGTTAAATTTAAACTACTTTTTGATGAGAATAAATCTTAGTAAAAGCGTTTAACATGATGAGGCCTACGGAGAATTGAAAAAAGCTAACAGTTAATCCACCAAAACTCTTAAGTGAGAACTGTCGATCTCAGGCTCATCAAATCCATGACGGTAAATTAAATCATCGCCCAATTCACAGTAAATAAAAACATTATCAACATCATGACCCAACAGTTTTCCTGAACCATTAATGATTTCGCAAGACTGAATTGGGTCATTGGGTTGCATTTGAATGGTGACTTCATATTTTGACTCATCATCTAAGGGAGTTGAAAAAGCTAAAGCACCATGCGCAGTTAGTAGTAAATCATCACCTCCATTGTTTTGTATAATCATCGAATTCCCAGAAATCAAGCCGGTTAAGTAACCACCGATAAAGTATTGGCTGGTCTCACAAGAGATGTCAATGTCGGAGATGTCGTTGCCCATCAATGTGCCTGAACCATTGCTTATTTCGCATATTTGATTGGGCTCAGTGGGTTGATTCAAAACCATTACGGTATAACTAGATCCATCTTCCAATGGGTTTACAAATTCAAATGTGTTGTTACCATCGACCACAAGATACTGTGCGCCATTATTCATTGATAAAGTCACAGAGTTACCATCTGCTAAACCACTTACACTGCCACCAACAGAGTGAACATCTGTCACGCACTGCACATCAACGGAATCATAATTCCCTCCGGACAAAGCCCCTTCTCCTTGTAAAACTGTGCAAACCTGGTTAGGCTCAGTAGGATGAGACAATATGGTAACCTCAAACAAGCTTTCATCATCAAGTTGGGTTAAAAATGTAAAAGCACCATTGGTTGAAACAGCCAGATCATCACCAAAATTATTTTGCAAGACAACCACATTGCCATTGGCCAGTCCTGAAACCATTCCCCCTACACTGTACTGTGCGATTTCACAAACCACAGTCACTGTATAGTCAGTACCATTCAGGTTGCCACTATTGCTGTTAGCAAAGCTACAAATCTGATTTGGCGAGTTAGGCTGAGCTGTAATACTCACATCAAAGAACGAACCATCATCGAGCGTCGAAATTATCAAGGTATCATCACTGTTAAATGTCAGATTATCTCCGCCATTGCTGAAACTGACTGAGTTGGTGGCCGCCAAGCCACTGACCGAAACTTTGACATCATACTGTGTTGTGACACAACTGATGTTCACTGTTACATCAGCTCCATTAATGGTACCGAAATCGGCATTGTCGAAGGCGCAATGCTGATTTGGCATCTCTGGCTGTGAAATGATATCCACATCATAATCAGAACCATCTTGAAGCATGGAAATAATTTGTACTTCATTGTCAATCATTTCCAAGGTATCATCACCATTACTCAGCATCACTGAATCACCAAGAAGCCCTGATACTGATACATTTACTTTAAATTTCGGTTCTAAATCAAATACATATGCAGATCCTGTATTGGTAAAGCCCCTGTCACTCAAAGAGGCGCCAATTAATACTTTGCTACCACTGATATCTGCTGAAATTCCAAAGTAGTCATTCGTCGTAGTGTTATTACCAATCAACTTATCTGTTTGTTGCCATGCATTATTAATGTACTCATAAACAAAGGCAGAACCAGCAAGATCTCCGGCTTCATCATCAAATGGAGCTGTAATTATTGCTCGGCTATGAACTAATTTAACCTTCCAGCCAAACCCTCCGACAGCATCATCATTGGCTGATATTTTTTCTTTTTGATCCCATCCACTGCCATCATTTTCAAAATAATACGCAGAGCCAGAGCCTTGCCCTTTAACGTAGCTGGTTCTTGCTCCTATTA
>JAUHXW010000228.1 GCA_030426705.1 Gammaproteobacteria bacterium | reverse complement strand
TGAACTTCTTGATGCGTTTGTTAAATGCTTTGGATGCATTGGCGTATTCATTGGCCAAATTAGGTTTAATGACGTCTTTGATGTAAACCTGTAACACATTGAATTTGTGGGTTAAAATCGCTTTGACTGTTTCGCCATTGAAGTCATCGTTTTGCTCATCAACCAACAACTCAGGCACCACTTTTTTGATTTTGCATAAGCCCAATTTATTCATCAGCAATATCACATACCAGCCAATGTCATGCTCGCCTTTGCGGTGTGCAAATTTTGAAGATGATGGGAAGGCGTGGTGATTGTTGTGTAATTCTTCACCAAAAATAAAGAAACCAAAACGGGTGATGTTTCTGGATGAGTCATCGGTGCGGTAATTGCGGTAACCGAAAAAATGACCAATGCCATTGATAACACCTGCAGCAAAAAATGGAATCCAAAGCATTTGAATGGCATAAATCAACAATCCAATGACGCCAAATAGGGCAATGTTGACAAAAGCCAACAACACGATACCCAGGTAATGAAAACGCGTATAAATGTTGCGTTCAACCCAGTCATTGGGCGTGCCCTGACCGTATTTTTCCATGGTTTCTTTGTTTTTGCGCTCGGCAGTATATAAAGTCACGCCGTGGAACAATACTTTTTTGATGCCATGGATTTGTGGACTGTGTGGATCATCTTCTGTTTCACAGTAGGCGTGGTGTTTGCGATGAATGGCCACCCATTCTTTGGTCAACATACCTGTGGTAAACCACAACCAAAAACGATAAAAGTGTTGAATCACAGGATTCATTTGAATGCCGCGATGAGTCTGTTCGCGGTGTAGGTATAAACTCACTCCTGATAAAGTGACTTGTACAACAATAAAAGTGTAGAGAACGATTTGCCAGGCTGAGAAGTTTAACAAACCGTTTTCAAGAAATTCTAAAATGGGATACATAAATTTAAATTGTGTTAACGAAAAAGCTCACTATAATAAATAACCATGACTTTATCCACCTTAAATCACGTACCCTGTCGTATGGAAAACAGGCAGTAAACGGCTAAATCTATGAAATTAAACAAAGTTTGTTTGAGCAGGTCTCATCAAAATATTTTGCATAAGTTGGATGCTGAGTGGCCTGATACCGGGGTGGTGGTTTTATTAGGTGCCAACGGTGCTGGTAAGTCGAGTTTGCTGAATCTGTTAGCGGGTGTTGAAACACCTGATTCGGGTGAAATATTTTTCAAAAATCAGAGCAGTCACTTTTTGATGCCGGAACCTGCGAAGTTTTATCCGCATTTAACTGTGAGTGAGCAGTTGTCTTTTGTGGCGCAATTGTGCCAGCAGCCATTCAATAATGATCAAATGGATGATTTGCTCAGGGAGTGGCAGCTGTCTGAGGTGGCTGATAAATTGACCGCACATTTGTCTCTGGGCTATCGACAAAGGCTGTCACTGGCTCAATTGGATTTATCGGCTGCTGATGTGTTGTTAATGGATGAACCCATGAATGGTATGGATCCGGCTGTGATGCAAGTTTTTAAGGAAAAAGTGACGAACTGGAAAAACAACAAATTGATTGTCATGGCTACTCATATTCTGCATGAAGCACAACAACTGGCCGATTGGGTGGTGGTGATGGAGCGAGGGCAGATGATTTATTCCGAAGCTTTTGATCAATCAATGGCATTTCATGAAATTTATCATCAAGCCATCCAACAACACCATCAGTCAGCAAAAGATGAGACGTTACATTCATGAAAATCAGCCAAAAAGACATCAAAACTTTGTGGCGAGCACCGTTGATGTGGCTGACATTGGCCTTGGTGACATTTATGTCTTATTGGTTCTTGTGGCAAATGGTTGATAAATACGTTTCACTGCAAGCCAATTTTGCAGCATTGCCGAATCCACCCAACATCACCACTGCATTGTGGATACCCTACGTAATGTTAATGGCTAAATTGATGATGTTAATCATTGCTTTTACCAGCAGTTTCACCATAGCTCAGGAAAAAGGACAACAAACGCTGTGGTACCTACAGATTAACCGGCAATCTTATGGCTATGTGATTGCGCAAAAATTCAAGGCACAAACAGTGATTCTGTGGTATGTGCTGATGATGTTGGGCGTAACGCTGTTGTTGCTGTCACAAGGTGGAGAACTGAATTGGTCACTGGTTATTACTGGTGTTATCGGCTTGTTGTTGTTTGTTCTTTGGTTGATTGCTTTGGGTGTGTTGATTTCGACATTTAGCCAGTCAAGTGCCACCGCTTTTTTGGCCAGTGTTGTTGCCTATACCTTGCTGTGGATGCTTGGTGGTGAGGGAGTGGCACAGGAATACGGCGTTAATTGGTTACACTTGTTATCACCGGCTCATCATCTGCGATGGTTGACTCAAGGTGAATTGAGTTTGAGTTCCATGATTTATTTTGTTGTGGGTGCCTGGTTTTTTCTTTCTTTGGCCGCACAAAAAGTGGGGCGTACACAATCATGATCAAAAAAACTTTGCTGTTCATTTTTTTGTGGTTGTTGTTGGTGGTTTTAGTGGCACGTTTCGTGCCAAATTGGTTTGTGAAAAGCAGCTATGATGACTTGATAACACCAGCAGCACAGCAAGTTCTCAATCAACAACAAGCCATCAGGATTGAAGTGTTCGCCACGCCTGATTCGGTTGCGGCGGGGCTGGTCAATAATTTCCTGGACCCTTTGAAAAAACACTTGCCTGATTTGACCATTGAATACCTGGATACATTCAACAACCCGCAATTGGTGCAAAGTTATGGCATCACCCGACAGGGAGAAATGGTGGTGCATCAACAATCACAAAAGTTTCATTTGAGCACTTTATCCTATGAGGCCTTTTTCAATGGTTTGAAACAAATCAGTCAAGAAGCAGGTGCCGATAACGAACAATGGTTGGTATTCCTGAAGGATTTGGGAGGTAAATCATTCAATGCCAATGATATGACAGGATTGAGTGCTTGGCTGAATGACTTGAACCAGGCCAATTACCGCACCGTGGTTTTATCTTTTAACAATCAATTACAATTACCCGATAATGTGAAATTGATTGTATTGGCTTCACCGCAAAACGCATGGTTGGATGAAGACATACAATGGCTACAACAACAAATCAACCAAGGCATCAGTATCCTGTGGTTGGCCGACCCAGGTAGTGCCACACAACAGCCAGCCTTGTCTCTGTTATTTGATGTGATGCGCACTGATGCGTACCACCAAGGTCATGTAATTGTTAAAAACTTCAACCAACATCCCATCAATCAGGCTTTTGATCGGCCTTTGGATTTGATTGAAGTCATGCCATACCTCACCAGTGATGAGGTGCTTTGGCACAATGAACAAGGAGAAACCTTGGCTTCCACCCGGCAAGTCGGCCAAAGCCGTTTGATGGTTGTTGGCGACAGTGACTTTTTGTCTGATGCACACCTGGGCAGTGGTGGTAATCTGGAAATGTCTTTCAGAATGGTGGATTGGTTGTTGTTACGTGATGACAGGATTGATTTACCCACTGTTGGCGTAAAAGGCAGCCAGTTTTTTTTAAATCGCACTGAAATATTGGTTTTTGCTTCATTAACTTTGCTGATCATTCCGCTAATTTTTATGGTAATCAGCATTTACCGGTGGCGAAAAAACAAACGATAGGACATTTTTATGGATATAGGTGATATCAGAAAAGAATATACGCAGTTTGGCCTGAACAGAAAAGACTTGCTTGAGTGTCCTTTTGCCCAATTTGAGCATTGGTTTGATCAAGCCAGAACCGCTCAATTGAAAGAGGTCAATGCCATGAGCCTGGCCACTGTCCGGGAAGATGGGATGCCACAAGTCAGAACGGTGTTGTTGAAAATATTTGATGAACGTGGATTTGTGTTTTTTACCAATTACACCAGTGCCAAAGCCAAAGAAATTACTCTCAATCCCAAGGCTTCAATACTGTTTCCCTGGCTTGATTTGGAGCGCCAGGTGCGTATCAGTGGAAGCGTTGAAAAAATATCCACAGCCGAATCTTTTAAGTATTTCACCAGCAGACCTCGAGGCTCACAGCTCGGGGCCTGGATATCGGAACAAAGCCAGGTGATTTCTAATCGCACAGTATTGAAAACCCTGATGAACCAAATCAAGGAAAAATTCAAAGAGGGGCAAATACCCTTGCCAGATAGTTGGGGTGGTTACCGAATCGTGCCAGAATCTTTTGAGTTTTGGCAGGGCAGGGCCAACCGACTTCATGACCGATTTAAATATACATTGACCAGTAAAGGCTGGGAAATCAATCGTTTGGCACCTTGAATTTTTCATAAAAAAAGCCAGATGATTTGAATCATCCGGCTTCTTGAAGTGGGGGTTTAACTCTGCTATTGCACCAAAGACTCCAGCAGTTTATTGGTGGATTCAATGGTACCCGGAGCAGCGCAATCAAATCCATCCTTGAAGATAAACAGATAAATCAAGTCACTGTCAAAAGCGACATTATCAGTCTCATCAGTATCAGTGATTCCATTTGGCATGGTTACTGATGCCTCTACATCGATAAAGTCAAGTAACTGTCCACTGACATCTGTATCAAACAAATATATGATATCTGAACCCACAGGTAAATCAACGGTTTCATTTAAATCACTATTTCCTGAAACTGCGTCACAACTTGCTCCATTGTTACCCTGACAAACCCATGAAGGTGTGGTTACGTTATTGCCGAAGACTGTATTCACAGTGGCCCCAGTAATATCTATGTTACCCGTATTGGTGACACTTAAACTGTAAAGCATGCTGTCTGTAGGTCTGACACCAGCAACACAGTTGGTTATGAAAACAGTCAGGTTTGGATCATAACCCACACCGCCAGGTACAGTCGTAGGTGGAGATTGATTGCCCGCTGGATCTTCCTGAATAGCAGTGATGTCTTCACCGTCTACTGGCTCAGGGAATAAGTCA
>JAUHXW010000227.1 GCA_030426705.1 Gammaproteobacteria bacterium | reverse complement strand
ATGGCGTCAATTCATTGTTTATTGTGGGCCAAATTGCTCAAGCTCATCCACAAGCCAATCTTATCAAGGGATTAACAGCCTGGTTGGCACAACATACGGGTGGACAAGTTAATGAGTTAATGGCAGGAGCCAATGCAGCCGGCGCTTTTGCAGCAGGTTTACATGCCAATGGTGACATCAAGCAAAAAGAACATCGTTTGAACCTGATTTATCAGGCTGAAATTGAAGACTTTGCTGATCAGGCATCCATTAAAAAC
The DNA here is from genome assembly GCA_030426705.1 of Gammaproteobacteria bacterium. Classification (GTDB taxonomy): domain Bacteria; phylum Pseudomonadota; class Gammaproteobacteria; order Xanthomonadales; family Marinicellaceae; genus Marinicella. Next base: position 4,715 of record JAUHXW010000227.1, on the reverse strand, counting down.
ACCTTATCTAACAGTGACTTCTCTGTGGCTTTTAATGCGTTTTGTAATGATGCATTGAAAGCACGGGTTGATTTAATTTTGCCGATTGCCCTGTTGCCTGAGTTATCAGGTAGCTTGATTAACAATTACGGTCAGAGACAAGTGACCATGGTGGCACAAAAATCACCCGGTGAGACCAAACCTGGCTGGCGTGTGTTACGTGTTCTGGGCAATTTACTGGGTTACAACGACTTTGATTATGAAGATGTCAATGATGTGATGGCAAAAACAGAAAAATTGACCATTCCAGAAGTCATCATCCATCAGGATTGCAAAGCCCAGGATATTGAAGTCAAAGGTTTGGCACTGTACGCCCATCGAGGTATTTACGATGGTGACCCACTGAGTCGCAGATCTGCACCCTTACAAACCAGTCCATTGGCAACATCAGATACAGTTTTTGTCAATCCCAACGATTTGTTATCAATCGGCTTTCAGGAAGGCGACCTGGTTTCAGTTGAACAGGATGGCAGGTATGCTGAATTAACATTGGCTGTGACTGATGAAATTCCTGAAGGTTCTGCCATGGTTAACCTCGGCAGAGCTACAGCCCTGAATCTGAATGCCTCTGAATTGAGCGTCAGTATCATAGGAGCACAATCATGATTGAAATGCTGGAATTTTTAATTCTTGATAATTTGGTTTATATCCTGGCGATTGTGCTTGGCGTGATTCTGACAGTTGCCTATTTGACATATTTTGAACGTAAAGTCATTGCCTTTATGCATGTCAGAATGGGGCCAAATCGTGTGGGGCCACGGGGTTTATTGCAACCATTTGCTGATGTATTGAAGCTGTTAACCAAGGAAATCATTTTTCCAAAAAACGCCAATAAATTTCTGTTTCTGATTGCGCCTATCATTACTTTGGCAACGGCTTTTGCTGCCTGGGCAGTGGTGCCTTTTGATGATGGCTGGGTGTTGGCAGACATCAATGCCGGATTGGTTTATGTGTTGGCCATGACCTCGTTAGGGGTTTATGGTGTCATCATTGCCGGTTGGGCTTCTAACTCCAAATATGCTTTACTGGGTGCTTTGCGTTCCGCAGCACAAATCGTATCGTACGAAATCGCTATGGGCTTTGCTTTGGTGGGTGTATTGGTGGCAGCTGGAACGTTAAACTTATCGGACATTGTTCGAGCCCAAGAAGGTGGTATTGTTAATTGGTACATTTGGCCGTTATTACCATTGTTCTTTATTTATTACATTTCAGGTGTGGCCGAAACCAACCGTGCGCCATTTGATGTGGCTGAAGGTGAATCTGAAATTGTAGCCGGTTTCCATGTGGAATATTCAGGTGCTGCATTTGCGCTGTTTTTCCTGGGTGAATACGCCAACATGATCATCATTTCAGCTTTGACAGCGATCATGTTTCTGGGTGGTTGGTATTCGCCATTCACCGGCGACAGCTGGATTGCTCAACCCAATATCATTTGGTTCCTGGCCAAAACTTCTATATTCCTGTATGCCTATTTCTGGTTACGGGCTTCCTTACCAAGATACCGTTATGACCAAATCATGCGCTTGGGTTGGAAAGTATTTATTCCAATCACCATCGTCTGGATTATGGTTGTGGCGGTGATGAAGGTTTATAACGTGGGTCCTTGGTGGAACTGATATTTAGAGAAGAATGATGACTAAATTTGTTAAGTATTTAAAAAGTTTGACTCTGAATGAGATCCGTAAGGGTCTGATGCTGACTCAAAAGTATTTTTTCAAAAGAAAATTTACGGTTCGTTATCCAGAGGAAAAAACGCCTAAATCTCCGAGATTCAGGGGTTTACATGCCTTGAGACGTTACCCCAACGGTGAAGAACGTTGTATCGCTTGTAAGCTGTGTGAAGCCGTATGTCCGGCAGCCGCCATCACCATCGATTCTGATGTCAGAGAAGATGGTTCGAGACGTACCACTAAATATGAAATTGACCTGTTCAAATGTATTTACTGTGGATTCTGTGAAGAGTCTTGTCCGGTTGACTCAATTGTTGAAACAGACATCCATGAATATCACTTTGAGTCTATGGGTAAAAACGTCATGACCAAAGAGCAGTTATTGGCCATCGGTGATATGTACGAAGAACAAATCGCCAAAACAAAACAACAGGATGCGAAGTACAGATGATGATTAGTCCAGAATTATTTCAACAGTTGATTTTCTATGTGTTCGCCACATTCACGGTTGGCTCAGCCATGGCTGTAATCAGTGTAAAGAACACCATTTATTCGGCTTTGTTTTTGGTGCTGTGTTTCTTTAATACGGCTGTATTGTGGTTGTTGATTGAGGCAGAGTTTTTAGCCATTACACTGGTATTGGTTTACGTCGGAGCTGTCATGGTATTGTTCTTGTTTGTGGTGATGATGCTTGATGTCAAGCAAGCCAAAGCTTCACAATTAAAACAATCCTATACCAAAGCAGCTATTTTGATTGCTGCTGCGATGTTGGTTGAGTTGATGATGTTGTTTGGCTATAAACTCAGCGGTCAAATTCCAACCAATGAATTAATCAGACAAGAGCAAGGCTATAGCAACGTACAGGAAGTGGGTATGGAGTTGTTCACCCATTATGTGTACCCATTTGAAATTGCTGCAGTGGTGCTGCTGGTAGCCATTGTAGCGGCCATTATGTTGACTTTGCGTAAACGTGATGGCAATAAACAAATGGACGCGGCCAAACAAATCAACATCAATCCGGCTGAAAGGGTCAGGATTGTTTCTATGAAAGCCGAAAAAGGCCATGGCCAGGATCGGGGAGAAGAATCATGAGTTTGCAACATTACTTAATTGTTTCTGCCATTTTATTTGTCATCAGCATGGCGGGTATTTTTGTCAATCGCCGCAATGTATTGGTGGTTCTGATGTCGATCGAACTGATGTTGTTGGCAGTGAACACCAACCTGATCGCTTTTTCTAAGTATTTGGGTGATGTACAAGGACAGGTGTTTGTGTTCTTTATTCTAACAGTGGCAGCGGCAGAAGCAGCCATTGGTCTGGCAATCCTGGTGGTGTTGTTCCGTAACAAGAAAACACTTGAGGTCAAAGAAATCAACGAGTTGGAAGGTTAATATGGAAATGAAAACAACATTAATGGTCATTGCCTTCGCTCCATTGGTGGCTGCGGCCATAGCTGGTTTATTCGGAAGGCAAATTGGACGAATTGGTGCACATACCGTGACCATCGCTGCCGTGGGCTTATCATGCTTCTTGTCAATCAAGGTGTTGATGCAATTTATCAATGGTGAAGCCACGCCATTCAACGAAAATCTTTATACCTGGATGGTGACTGGTGATTTGTCGATGCATGTGGGTTTCATGGTGGATTCATTGACTGCTGTGATGATGAGCGTTGTGACCTTTGTTTCATTGATGGTACACATCTACACCATTGGTTACATGAGTGAAGATTCTGGTTATCAACGGTTCTTCAGCTACATTTCACTGTTTACCTTCGCCATGTTGATGTTGGTCATGTCCAACAACTTCATGCAGCTGTTCTTTGGCTGGGAAGCTGTGGGTCTTGTTTCTTACCTGTTGATTGGCTTTTGGTACAAAAAAGAGTCGGCCATTTTCGCTAACATGAAAGCTTTTTTGGTTAATCGTGTGGGTGATTTTGGGTTCCTGTTAGGTATCGGTGCTGTTTTAATGACCTTCGGTACTTTGGATTATGTGGAAGTCTTTAATCAAGCACCGCAAATGGCAGATGAAACCATCAGTATTTTTGGCGACAAACAATGGTCCATGATGACATTTATTTGTATCGCCTTGTTTATTGGCGCGATGGGTAAATCAGCACAAGCGCCTTTACATGTTTGGTTGCCCGACTCAATGGAGGGTCCAACGCCAATTTCTGCTTTGATTCACGCGGCCACCATGGTGACTGCAGGTATCTTTATGGTATCAAGGATGTCGCCATTGTTTGAAATGTCAGATACGGCATTGAGTTTTGTGATGTTGATTGGTGCCTTCACCGCTTTCTTTATGGGGCTGATAGGTATCGTGCAAAATGATATCAAACGTGTGATAGCTTATTCAACCTTGTCACAATTAGGTTACATGACGGTGGCATTAGGTGTTTCAGCTTATTCTGCTGCAATATTCCACTTGATGACACACGCCTTTTTCAAAGCCTTATTGTTCCTGGGTGCAGGTTCGGTCATCATTGCCATGCATCACAAACAAGACATGCAGGAAATGGGTGGATTGCGTAAATACATGCCAATCACATTTGCCACGGCCTGGATTGGCACTCTGGCATTGACTGGTTTCCCTGGATTTTCAGGTTTCTTTTCAAAGGATGTGATCATCGAGGCCACACATATGTCGGACCGTTGGGGTTCTGGTGTTGCTTATATAGCCGTATTGTTAGGTGTGTTTGTGACTGCCTTGTATAGTTTCCGTTTACTGTATTTAACTTTCCATGGCAAAGAGCGCATGGATCATCATACCAAGGAACATTTGCATGAGTCGCCTTGGGTGGTGACTTTACCTTTGATTTTATTGGCCATACCATCAATCGTAATTGGCTGGATGACCATTGAGCCGATGTTATTTGGTGGCTTTATGTCAGATGCCATTCACGTTAACCCCAGCAATGATGTGGTCAAAGAAATTGGATTGTATTTGTTTGACAGCCCAGGTGCTTTTGCCCTACATGGTTTGATGACGCCGGCTTTCTGGTTG
>JAUHXW010000226.1 GCA_030426705.1 Gammaproteobacteria bacterium | reverse complement strand
AACACAATGAGTTTGCCACACAACTCAGTCTGGCTCTGCGCACATCAAACTTCAGAACCTATTTGTCAGATGATGTGATTGGTGCTGAATTGGGAGGCGCCGTTAAAAATGTCCTGGCGCTGGCAACCGGCATCGCAGATGGTATGGAGTTAGGCGATAACACCCGCGCCGCCTTGATGACCCGTGGTATGGCTGAAATGATTCGCCTGGGAGAAGCCATTGGCTGTAAACCCGCAACGCTGATGGGCTTATCAGGGCTGGGTGATTTGGTGTTGACATCAACCGGTGATTTGTCTCGAAACCGTCGCATGGGCTTGGCCCTGGGACGTGGTGAATCGATTGAATCTGCGAAACGAACCATTGGACAAGTTGTGGAAGGTATCGGTACCACCGATGAAGTGATGCGCTGAAACACACAACGTAGAAATGCCCATCACCGAACATGTATGGAAAGTTGTTCACGGTGAAATGACCACTGCTGAGGCCCTGACCTCGTTAATGGGTCGCGACCTCAGACCCGAATTTGAGTAATCACCCTTTCAAAGACTGCATGTCTATGACAAAGCGGTATTTCACGTCGTTGCTCATGACCCGTTCATAAGCCTGATTGATGTCCTGCATATTTATCATTTCAACATCAGACACAATGTTGTGTTCAGCACAAAAGTCGAGCATCTCCTGAGTTTCTTTGATGCCGCCGATCAAAGAGCCCGCTATAACGTTACGCCCGAAAATCATGCCCATGGTGTGTAACTCGACCGGAGAAGCCCCCACCACCGACATGGTTTTGCCTAATTTCAGCAATGGCACATAGGGATCCATGTTGTGAGCCACTGGAATGGTGTTCAGCAAAAAGTCAAAACTACCGGCGTGCGCTTCCATTTGAGCCTCATCATTTGAAAGCAACACAGCACTGGCGCCCAATCGTTTGGCATCGTTCCCTTTTTCGGGTGATGTGGTGATCATCACCACCTCTGCGCCCATGGCGGCAGCAAACTTGACACCCATATGCCCCAAGCCACCCAAGCCAATCACCCCCACTTTATCACCTGCTTTAATATTCCATTGCTTTAAGGGTGAATAGGTGGTGATGCCAGCACACAGTAAAGGCGCAACGGCTTTGGTGTCCAGTTTTTCAGAAACACGCAATACAAAGTCCTGATCAACCACAATCTGGGTTGAATAACCACCATGTGTCATGTGTCCAGGCATATGTGGATCTTCACTGCCATAGGTCATCACCATGCCTTGTTCACAATGTTGTTCCAAATCCTGTTGGCAAGCTGAACAAGTGCGGCAGGAATCGACCATACAACCCACGCCAACCAAATCTCCAACCTGAAACCCTTTTACCTGACTGCCCACCGCTTTGACACGACCAATGATTTCATGTCCTGGCACCACCGGATAAACTGTCATGCCCCAGTCATCATGAGCTATATGAATGTCACTGTGACAAACACCGCAAAATAAAATGTCAATGGCTACATCGGTATCTAATGATTCCCGTCGATTGATATCAAATGGTTTAAGTGGGTCTTTGGTATTAAAGGCTGCGTATGCTTTGGTATTGGTCATATTATTCCCCTTGTGTTTTCTATTATGTTAGCATTTATGACATCACTTGTGTATGTATTGATTTTAGGTTTATCAGATGAAATTGTTCACTATATGGTTTTTGCTACAACTTCAAACCCAAGAAACTGAAAAATCACAGTGTGGATTGAATCAACCCTCTATTGACTTGGCTGAGTTAATCATCAATCACCCTTCACAAAAACGCAGCGAGTTGGTTTGTAATGAGCTGTTGGCAGAAATCGCCGGAAACAGGGCAGAAAGTATGGTTAATCAATCGGCCGATTCAGAACTAACTGCCAATCAATTTGTGATCAAGCAAGGTTTTCGCTTCGCATCATATTATCCTGTTACAGGAAATCAGGTTGAAGCAATTGCCAAGGATGTCAATTCATCTGAAGCTGCATTGAATTACCTGATCAATAGCAACAAACATCATAATCATGTATTAGGAAAGGGTGATTTTTTTGTCAGACAAAATCAAATTGGTGTTGGGTTCTACCATTCTGATTTGGGCCAAAAGCAATATGTGGTCATGATAGCTGAACCTTATAAAAACCCTAAAATTGTCTTTAAGCCGGCAGAGTTAAAACCACCCACAGTACGCACTGTTACTGATTGTCCCCGGGATTGGCGACGCTCACCCAATGCCGAGCTTAGGAAAGTTTGTAGAGAAATGGCACAAAGTGAACGAGAGCAAATAAATAAAAAATAAAAAATAAAAACTACCGCACGCTATTTTTTTGATTCAGCAAACGTTTTAAAATCTTTGAGATAAGTCATCGACTGTTTGCTAAACATGGACTTGGGCATAAACCATGACATGACTTTCATAAAACCTGAAAATTTGAATTCACAATTACCAATCCAGGTGGTTGTACCATCGCCGTTGTCCTTGAAATGGTTATCGACTAAATTCCAAACACCTTTGGTTTCATAAGTACCAGCAAAGCGTTCCGGAAAATCCCTTACCGTTATGGTTTCAACCATGGTCAGTTCGCGTTTGCCCATCTTATATTCCAACTTCATTTTTGAACCTACTTGACCTGGTTCGCCTTAAGGAAACTCATAATTAACCAAGCCTTTTTGCCAGTGTTTCATGTTTTCAGCATCATCCAAAAGTTCAATCATGCGATCTCTGGGTACATCAATTTGTATTTCGTTGGTATATTTCATCATTTGCCTCTAAATAATATTATTCAAATCCATCACCGAAAATCCAGTCTGGGTTTAATTGATAATTGGCTTTTATAACTGTATCAGCATCTCCCATAACCACATTGGTATGTTCACTGAATTCATCATCAATGGTTGGGTTACCAGAGAGAACTTCCCAATGAGAAAACACATATTGGCCTCCTCCTTGGAATATCAGCGGTAGCCGCTGCCCCTCTCCTATAGTTGCATTCGCAACAGTAGGATAAATAATCAATTCAGGGATTGTAGACTCTATGGTTAATGTTCTGGAAATCAAATATTGTTCTATTGTTCCTATTGGTTCCAAATCACGGCCAATAAAAGCTGGGTGGTTTTTGGGATACCTGGATGCTCTGAATAAAGATGTTGCTGGTGCGGATGGTACCTGGTCGCCTTGGAACAATATACCGGAATTGGCCATCGGATTCTGAAATGTACTTACAATCTCATGATCGCTTGTCACTTCAAACACCAACCCTTTGTCACCTTCATCAATCAAAGTATTACCATTTGGCAGCCTTTGAGTCCCGGAAATAAAACTGGAAAAAAAGTTTTCTTGGGGGGTTGCTTGATAAGTCCAGCTTAGAGTCAAGGGGCCATAAATACCCTGCAATAACATGTCGTAGTTATAGCCATTTAACGGCGGTGTAAATTCATCAATACTCGAATAATTACCATCTCTGCCATAATCATTGCCACCATTGTTAAAAAAAATGATGTTGCCAGCCCCAGGTAAGCCTGGTTTTATCCATTGGGCATCATGCCCCCCAAAATTTTGTTGTACACCTAATCCTCTATACACTTCTGGGTTTCCCCATCGATAAAGTAAATCACCTCCCATCCCTGCATTTCCTTCAGTGTGACCAGCGGCTTCTTCTGAGGTGGTGCTGTGGTCAATAATCCAGAGTTCATTAACAAATCGGGGAGACAACAGGATTTGGTCAAGTTCCGGGTTATAGTCAATGGCATTGCCATGCAACCAGTCATCTCCTGAGTTTCGCATGTAATTGATATCAATCAGTTCAGGATGATCAGCAACCACCCCATAGTTGTTTTTGGTGTCGTCAAAATCCTGAATAAGATGATCCCAAACATGCCACTCCCACACTAACTGGCCTTGAGGATTAATCTCATAAATCATCATGGGCTTGAGGTCACCATCTAATAAGGCTGGATTTCTACCCGCGGCAATGGCTTCTGCATTGGTTTTATACCCCCACACTAACAACAAAACATGACCATTGGGCATCACCGCCACATCATGATGAGCCTCAGTATTGTTGTATTCCCATAATAGGTTTCCATCCCAGTCATATCTTTTAACACCTCTTCTTACCAAAACCCAATCACCATTTTCCTGTAAATACCCCGGGTGCTTTGAATTCGTTCCATGATTCCATGAGTGTACGACCTGTCCAGCGGTATCGAGCAAATAAGCCGTTCCATTTCTGGAAATCATGGTATAACCAGAATCAACTCCTACTTGATGTTTTAACAAACCGACTGTTTGCGCATGTGTGTATTGAATACCAAGTAAAATCAGGTAACAAATGACCAACAATTTTACTTTTACAGGCATCTTGATTTTTTCAATTTCAAGTTTCATCTATTTCAATTTTAACTTTACAACCCACAAATGCAAATAATATACTAAGTTGTTAGTATAAAATCATTCAGGTGGGGATCATGAAAAAATTCAACTTACATAAAATGGTCGTGATTATTTGCCTGGCGCTGGCAAGTCTCAATGCCATAGCAGCAACTTTGCCCAACTTCTCAGTGACGCCAGCAGACTTAACTGCCGGTGAAACAACAACATACACAGTTCAATTCGATGCTGCTTCTGCCATCAGTACATCAAGCACAAATTCCCTGAGGTTTATTACCGGCTCCGGCGGCGCTAATTTAGACAACGCTTTTGTTCAATCTACATCTGGGAATATCACCTTATCTTGCACCAATTGCAGTACAACCAATGCTTTTATGTGGATAACTGCAAGCTCTGTTGGACCTGGTGACACAGTGACAATCGTCCTGGCGAATGTAGTCAATCCACCTAACCCAGGTCTTGGCCCTAATTACACCATGAACGTCGAAGACAGTAGCTACAGTACTGTTGATACCGCCACCATTACCGGAAGTGTCTATACCAGTAACAGCAGTCCTGTGGTAGAGAACCTTATCCCGAATCAGTCCATAGAAGAGCAAGATGGAGCGGTAACAGTTGATTTGAATCCAGGTGCTGGCGTAAATACTAA
>JAUHXW010000225.1 GCA_030426705.1 Gammaproteobacteria bacterium | reverse complement strand
AAGGACTGCGCCACCAGATTGACACCTTCGGTACAACCACGGACAAAGATTAAATCTTTGGGTGATGGCGCATTGATCAACTTGGCCAAGGAACCTCTGGCTTGTTCATACAACTCAGTGGCTGATTCACTCAAACTGTGTACACCTCGGTGAATGTTGGCATTGTGGTTGAGGTAATAATCATTGATGGCATCGATCACGACTTGAGGCCGTTGTGCAGTGGCTGCATTATCCAGATACACCAACGGTTTTCCATGAACTTCTGTTTTCAAGCCCGGAAATTGATCTCTCAACATACGATGGCCTCCTGCTCAAAAGATTCAATCATGATTTCTCTTGCCTGTTCAATCGCAATGCCGCGTGATTGCAAATAAAACAAAGATTGCTCATCCAGTGCGCCAATGGTTGAACCATGAGCCGCCACCACTTCATCGGCATAGACTTCAAGCTCTGGTTTGCTGAATATTTTAGCGTCCTCAGACAACAGAATGTTTTTCAAATCCTGCTCAATTTCTGACTGATCTGCACCGGGAGCCACCATAGCCTTGGCATTGTTGAAAATCTGAGATTTATCCTTGGCAATGGAACGGTGAGTGACTTCAGACTGATTGTTCTTATGATGATGATTTACTTCAATTAAATCCACTATGTTATTGTTATTGTAGGACTTATTGATTGATCCTGAAGTATATTTTGCTTGTTGTCCATTGAAGTTAACCCGGTGTAAATGATGCTGCAAAGCACCACCCAAATGCTGGCTCATATTAGTCACTGATGCTTCACTGTTCAAATCAAATTGATTGAAACTGACCAGCTGTTCGGTTGATGACAAAATAAAATCCTGCATTCTGAGTAATTCAGTTTGATTAGCTACTTGGAATAAATTAACCACATTAAGACGTCCTGAATGCAAACGCTCTGTTATTTTGGCGTGTACACCTTCAGCCAATTGAATTTGGTTGCGCAGGTATTGCCACTTATTGCTTTCAGCAAATTGATAGTCTATCAATATACTGACCGGTTTTGCTGTTTTGCTTATTTCAATGCAGACACCCGTGTCGAATAAAACCACATTGGCCAAATTAACCACAGTTTCCTGATCAAATGACAGATCTGCCCAAAGTTCCTCATCAAGTTCATTGATGTTTTTGATGACCAACCAATCTGGACATTGAGCAGACAATTCAAATCCAGAATCTGTAATCCGGACCACCAAATCGTGTTCTTCATTTCCAGAAGGCAAAGCACTTTCTGGTCGAGATTCAGTCCCAGCATCAATCACTTGTGTAAGTCTTCCAACATCAGCATATCGCCAAAATTCCAGTTTTCTATTTGGATCTTGCAAACTTTCTAACTGAGAGAAAGCCTGCTGGCGCTTATTTTGCAGCCATGCTGGTTCAGCACTGTTTTGTTGTTCGGCTTGTTCCAGCCAATTATTGATTAAGCCAGCCATATCCCTGCTCTTCCAATTCCAGCGCCAGTTTTTTGGTGCCTGATTTAACAATTTTGCCATCTGCCAGTACATGAACAAAGTCAGGTTCAATGTGATCTAACAGCCTTTGATAGTGCGTAATGATAATGAATGAACGATCTGGCGAACGCAATTGATTCACCCCATCTGAAACGATTTTCAAAGCATCAATGTCCAACCCTGAATCCGTTTCATCCAATATAGCTAATTTTGGCTCCAATACACCCATCTGAAACACTTCGTTGCGTTTTTTCTCACCACCAGAGAAACCGACATTAACAGGACGTTTCAGCAAATCATCACGCATGTTCATGTCTTTGATTTTTTGTTTCACCATGCGTAAAAACTGGGCTGAGTCCATGGGTTCTTCACCGCGGTATTTGCGTTGTGCATTCAAAGCCGTGCGCAGAAAATACATGTTATTCACACCAGGAATCTCAACCGGGTATTGAAAGGCCAAAAAGACACCTTCGGCAGCCCTTTCTTCAGGTTCCAAATCCAACAAATCTTTACCCAAAAAATCTACAGAACCTTGTGTGGCTTCCACATGCGGCATGCCAGCCAACAAATTGCCCAAGGTGCTTTTACCAGCTCCATTGGGACCCATGATGGCATGCACCTCACCGGGTTTGACCTCAAGACTGAGGCCTTTGAGAATTTCTTTGTCGCCTGCTTTGGCGTATACATCATTTATTTTTAACATCAGCCAATGGCTCCTTCTAATGAGATGTCTAAGAGGGCTTTTGCTTCAACAGCAAATTCCATGGGTAATTCTTTGAAGACTTCTTTACAAAAACCATCCACAATCAATGAAATGGCATCTTCTTCACTGATGCCACGTTGCAAACAGTAATTCAATTGGTCTTCAGAAATTTTTGAGGTGGTGGCTTCATGTTCCAATTTGGCGGTCATATTGGCCGATTCAGTGTAAGGGAAAGTATGCGCACCACAGGACTTACCAATTAACAACGAGTCACACTGGGTAAAGTTTCTGGCATTGTCGGCTTTTTTGGCCACACGGACCAAGCCACGATAGGCATTTTGACTTTTGCCCACCGAAATACCTTTGGAAATCACAGTGCTTTTGGTGTTTTTACCCAAATGAATCATCTTGGTACCGGTATCGGCTTGCTGGTAATTATTGGTCAAAGCAACTGAATAAAATTCGCCACTGGAATCATCACCACGCAAAATACAGCTTGGATACTTCCAGGTAATGGCTGAACCAGTTTCAACCTGAGTCCAAGAAATTTTTGAATTTTTACCCTGACAATTACCACGTTTGGTTACAAAGTTATAAATACCACCCTTACCATTTTCATCGCCTGGGTACCAGTTTTGCACGGTTGAATACTTGATTTTGGCATCATCCATAGCCACCAACTCAACCACGGCCGCATGCAACTGATTTTCATCACGCATCGGTGCTGTACAACCCTCAAGATAGCTGACATAAGCACCCTCATCAGCAACAATTAAAGTACGTTCAAACTGTCCGGTATTGATGGCATTGATTCTGAAATAGGTTGAGAGTTCCATAGGACAACGCACACCCTTTGGGATATACACAAAAGAGCCATCACTGAAAACCGCCGCATTCAAAGCAGCAAAGTAATTGTCACTGGATGGCACCACCGAACCGAGGTATTTTTTCACCAGCTCAGGATGGTCATGCACAGCTTCAGAAAACGAGGAAAAAATCACACCCACTTTTTCAAGTTCAGCTTTGAACGTGGTACCCACTGATACAGAATCAAAAACCGCATCGACCGCCACACCGGCCAATCGTTCGCGCTCATGTAAGGGCACGCCCAACTTGTCATAGGTTTCCAAAAGCTTGGGATCAACTTCATCCAATGACTTAGGCGCATTTTCCTTGTTGGCATTGGGAGATGAATAATAGGAAATGGCTTGAAAATCAATTTCAGGAATCTTCAGTTTCGCCCAATTGGGCTGTTCCATTTTTTGCCACTTGCGAAAAGCATCCAAACGGTAGTCTAACAACCACTCAGGTTCGCCTTTGAATGTTGATATTTGACGAATGGTGTCTTCATCCAGACCTGGTGGCAAAGTGAATGATTCAATGTCAGTCACAAAACCTTCCTTGTATTTTTGACTGGCACGGGCCTTGACGACTTTATTTTCTTCTTGATCGTCTCCAGCCACAACGTTCGGGTCTTTACCACCTTTGATTTCTAATTTCTGTTTCATGGTTTGATTTGTAAAGTAATCTTTTTCTTCTCATCCAAAATGTCACTGACTGTAACGCTTTGCAAGGCATTGAGTATCACTTGATTGACCTTTTTCATGCCTTCACTCATATAACAGGAGCTGGTCAAATGACAAGCACTGTCATCATCAGCACAATCGGTCAGAGACATGCCACCTTCCATGGCCACAATCACATCATTCAGCGTGATTTCATGCTTCCTTTTGGCCAGTAAATAACCGCCAGCTGCACCTCTTTTGGAATGCAACAAACCGGCTTTTCTCAGTTGTTTCAAAATTTTACTGACCGTTGGTATTTCCAAGCCAGTCGCCGACGCCAAAAAATCAGCCGAAGCCGGACGATCTGACTTTTTCAAAGCCATGATGACCATAAAGGCATACTCGGTCAATTTGGACATTTTGATCATGCCACGCATTATAACATAAATAGAACTAAATTAGTCCAATTTAAAACCTTGTATTACTCAGCGAAGCCTTTCACTGTTTGGTGTGACTCAAACAATCGGCCTTTGCGTCATTCCTATGTGTGGTGAATTGCAAAGCAAAAGAAGGTGGCCTGTGCCAAGGGGGCAAGACAAAAGGACAGACCCTCTACTTACATAAGTATATGGTTATTTGACAGGAGACTCCCGCCTGCGCGGGAGTGACAAGCGCTTGTAAGAATAAAAAACAAAGCTGGCTGAGCCCGTCGAAGCCTCTTTCATTCTGTTAATAACCTTACCAGCCTTGAAAACACTTCGACGGGCTCAGTGTACTTGGATCGCCGGCAACTTGCCGGCATCATGATTGACGTTGCTGCCTGAGAGACGCCGGAGTCCATTTTTTTATCACCCTTGTTCTTTGATAATTTCCACCTTGTGACCAGTTTGCAAGCTATCAGCGCCTCGGATAACAACTCGATCACCGGCTTGTAATTCTCCATCTACAGCAATAAATTCACCAACATTTTCCTGAGCATTTACCATCACTTGTTCGACCGCATTGTCTTCAACCACTTTGAACACATAAGTCCCCTGCTCCCGCAGAACCAAGGCATCTTGATTCACCACCAATGATTCTCTGGCTTGATACATCGGCACAGAAACACTGACCAACTGGCCAATGGTCAATTGATTGACGTTATCAAAAACCAAACGCAATTCATAGGACTGATTGCGATTGCTGTCACTGGGGACAATGGATTTCACCTCAGCTTTTTGGGTTATGCCGTAAGCGAACACATCCAACTTTTGACCTGGCTGAATAAAACCCGCATAGCGCAATGGTACCTGAGCCCTGATTTCCAGATTTTGCAAATCTGTCACTCCAGCAATCACGGTACCGGCAGCCACA
>JAUHXW010000224.1 GCA_030426705.1 Gammaproteobacteria bacterium | reverse complement strand
CATCAAATCCAGGGTTTTGTTTTGTTTTTCGGTGAGTTCAGGGTAATAATGACCAGTGTTGTTTGTAACTTGTGTAGCCAACATTTCTTTGAGGTTTTGAATGTTGTTACTGGTCGCCACCACCCCAGAATCTTTGGCTATTTGCGACAGTGCCTGATCAAATTCTGTGTCCTTGATAATTTGTGAAACTGTAGCATTTTTACCGGTAGTTCCTTTGGTCGAGCCCTTTCTGCCAGAGCCGCCGGATGACAACATGTTAAATATGGCATCCACCATTTCTTTACTTTCGGGATCATATTGTCTTGTTGACTCACTTGCTGTCGATGAATCAGGAACAGCTTGATCTGCAGATTGCCGGTGTCTTTGCTCCTGCGATTCTTCTGATTTTTGCTGAGCCCCTTCTTTTGATTCAACATTGGGCGACAGAGATTCTTTCTGATCCTTATGGTCCTTAGAAGCTTTGGGCTTAATAACTTCCGGCTGAATATTGGGCAATATGCCTGCCTTTATAAATACAGCATTGATATCATGATAAGCATGATTAATGGTTTTACCAAACTCCTTAATCAAATGATCTATGATCATGGTTTTAACCTGAACTTCAAAATCAACTAACTTGAACACATGACTGAACAACCAGACGATTGAAGCCGGCGAGAATGGCATGTTGGTTTTATCAATTTTTTCATTGCCAAAAATGACGTTCATACGCTTTTCCAGCGTATATAACTCCGCATGACTAACCACTTCAAATGTGGAGTCCATTTGCGTCAACGCTAATGAAATGGCCAATTCCTCATCTTCAACCAACGATAAAGACATTTTTGAATCCGACTTATTGACCTCCTGAGAAATGAATTCCGGCATCGATTTGATTTTATTTCTCAATTGAAAAGAGAGTTCCTTGGCGCCTGATTTTAGCTGTCGATACTGATTAAACAAAACCTGTTCTTCCTGATTGGAAGTGGCTTCTTGAGCATTTTTAAATAATTCATTCAGAGTCAGGCTCACAGACTCTTTGAGACTGACCTGGATGTATTTATCGAAAATGACTATGCATTCCTTGAGTATCTGTGTTTTGTTCATTATTTTTTCAGTATTTTCTGATGCGGTGACAGTTAACCTATGAACCGATTACCACCCTTTATCTCAGGATTATAATTGAATAATAACCCCCACACTATGTCATAAAAGAGCTGCTGAGCAGCTCGACCCGCCGAGCCGGTTGGTGAGCGTACGCGAATCAGAGGCGAAGAGCGCGAGGTTTCAAGCAATGTCCGCCGCGGTCGCTTTCACTTTAGTCGGGAACAAAAGTGAATGAAGCCCCCAGGACATTCCTTAAATTACATGACAAAACACTGATTTGCAAGGAAAAACACAAGCAAAGAATTTGAAGGTTAAGATGAATAGATATGATTGTTAACCAGTCGCCCCTGTATAAGTCCATCCTGGCCTTTAATGGTTCGACTAATTAATCAAAGACCTTTGCTTGTTTGATACATAAAATATTGAGGTTCAAGCAAAGGTCTCTGTGAGGAGTTTGAAATGGTTTTCTACCTGTTCAATCAGGAATAAAACCAGAAGTGTTTTTTTTAGCCAAAGCAGTTAGCTGAAAAACCCTTTTAACAAACCGGAACCCTGTTTTAAGACGTCTGACAAATCAACATCACCGTCGCCATCTCCATCTAATGCCTTTTCAAGGAAACTTAAATTGGGCTGTTTCTTTTTGATGGTCTTACGTTCGTTGCTCAATAAATCCTGAAGCCCGGACACATCCAGGTTTTGTTCTCTTTTGGCTTTGCCTACGGCACCTAACACCACTGGTGCCATATTGGCTAAAATCTTGGTAACATCTGCCGAACCCAAACCTGTGGCTTTCCCTAATTGACTTGAAACGTTTTCCTGTCGACCTCCCAAAACATGGCCCAATATTTTTTCACCCATGGATTGCGTATTTCCTTGACCCAGGATGGAACCCAGATTCCCTAAAATACCGCCATTATGATCACGTTCCAAAGCATTGGCTAATGACTCAGCACCACTTTGTGATTTGGAGTTTTTTTGTAAAGCAGACAACAGCATTGGAATGGCAGCGGCAATCGCTCTTTGCGTGGCTTCTTGATTACCACCCACTTGCTGACTGACTTGCTCCACTTCACGTTGCCCCATACTGCTTTTGATTAAATCGAATATTCCTGACATCAGAATTTCCTGAAAAGTTAATAATACTTATAAAATAATCTTTATTGGCACAATTCTCAAGCAGTTATTTGTCAACAATGTTTACGAAAAGGAATGTCCTTGGGGCTTACGCTTCCGCTCCGAGCCCAGATTACAGCATTCCATTTCTGCTTCTTTGCTTCGCAAAACCACCTTGATTCCATTCACGCGCTACGGCATTCACAGACCTCTACTTTTGCTTCGCAAAAATCGAAATGTATTCATTGCCTGCACGCACAACGGCATTTACGGCAGGCTTCTCTTTACCTCCGGTAAAACCGCCTACCTTTCATTGCCTGTGCTGCCTAACCGGCTCGGCGGGTCGAGCTGCTTAGCAGCTCTCCTAAAAAGCACCCAGGCATATGCGGTCCGTGAAGGCTCACTTAATTTTCGAATTTTGAACAATAAATCAAATCATTGGGGTCAGGCCCTGATTGGTTTAACTGCACAATGTAGCTTTGGGTTAAATCATTCCATATGCCAATATCCAATCGACAGTCACCATTAAAGTCCGCTGAAACAATCGCGATCGGTGTACTTAATACAGGGATTACACCCAATAAATCCTCCAAAACCGTGCCAACCAACTCAACCAGTCCTCCCAAACCATCACCAATAAAAACATTGATTGAATTATCACCAACATTAATTACTGCAAGATCACGATGACCATCAAGATTCAAATCTACCGAAAGCACATCTACAGGAGTGATGCCTACATTGATACCTACACCATTCAAAAAAGTACCATCACCGTTACCGAGTCTAATGGTCACTACACCTAGTAATTCATCCAGGACAATCATATCCGGGATTTGATCATGATTGTAATCAGTGAAAAAAATACGTCCTGTTGGTAAAATTCCCCCTATGGTGGTTGGCGTGTTATACCCGCCCATACCATCTGACAAAATGGCATATACCGTTCCCAAAATATCTTTCACTGTGACGTCCATAGTTCCATCCGCATTAAGATCTGCTAAATTGAAAGATACAGTGGCAATGGTCAATAAATTAATTTCAGTAGTGACCACAGGTGAAAAGCCACCTGAACCATTACCATACAAAAGCCCCACCCTTGCATTGAGTACGCCTGAGATGTTTACTGCCACATCAAGACTACCATCACCATTTAAATCATCAAGGGCAAAGTCTGTTATGCTTTCCGTAAGTTGCAAACCAACTGTTAATGGAACTGCAGCCATAAACCCCCCAGCACCGTTATTGAGTGAAAGCGACAAATCCCCATCACTTTGCAAAGCAACCAAATCTTTCAATCCGTCGCCATTGAAATCACCGAAGGATACTTCGATTGGATTGAAACTCAAACTGACCGTAACTGGGTTTGCAAAACCACCTGAGCCATCACCGACTTCAACCACCAATTGATTTGTTGAGTTGACATGAATCAAATCGCTAGCAAAATCACCAAACAAATCAGTAGCCACTTGTCTGGCCGCCAAAACCGAGGTTCCCACAGTCAAAGTCATTAACAGCAAAGAGTAAAACAATACAGAAAGAGTTTTCCCCTTACCAGAACAGGAGTCAGAGCCCCCAAAGATATAATACGTCATCATATTTCTCCTATAAGTCATGTTCCTTCCCCACACACATCTTACGAGAATTCCCGTACTATTATTATACAGCCAATCGCTTCAAATTTCAATTATTTTATGCTTTTATTTACAATGATGTTTTTTTAATTATTATAGAGAACAAAAAAAGGCAGCCTGAAGCCACCTTTCTTTAAATAGGACAATTTATAGAGGTCTTAATTACTTGGATAAGCCGGCCAATTTACACCGGCAAATTTTTCCAGACAACGAACCACCTGACATGAATACCCAAATTCATTGTCATACCAGCAGTACAACACCACATGGTCATCCTCAACTATGGTCGCTTGTGAGTCAATCACACAAGCCTGTCTTGAGCCTACAAAATCAGTTGATACGGCCTCAGTTGAAATGGTGTAACCAATTTGCTGTTGCAACCTGGAGTGTAAAGACTTGTAACGCAAGAACTCATTCAATGCTTCGGTGTTGGTGTTTTTACCCAATTGAATGTTCAAAATGGCAATGGACACATTGGGTGTTGGTACACGAATGGCATTTCCGGTCAGCTTACCGGCCAACTCAGGCAGCACTTTAGCAACTGCTTTGGCGGCGCCAGTTGAAGTCAACACCATGTTCAATGCAGCACTTCTTCCACGACGATCTTTGTTGTGGTAATTATCAATCAGATTTTGGTCATTGGTATAAGCATGTACTGTTTCTATGTGTCCATGTTTGATGCCATATTCCTCATTCAGGCATTTCAAAACTGGCACAATGGCATTGGTAGTACAAGATGCCGCACAAATCACATCTTTATCAGGTGTGATTAACTCATGGTTGATACCATAGACGATATTAGGAATGTCACCTTGGGCAGGTGCAGTCAATAACACTTTAGAAGCGCCGGGGCGTAAATGCCCTCGCAAACCATCCTCATCTTTCCAGACACCGGTATTATCAACAATCAAAGCATCGTTGATGCCATATTCTGTGTAGTCAATGTCTGCAGGCGAGTTGGCATAAATGATTTGCACTTCATTACCGTTGATGACCAACTTGTTCTGGTCATGTAAAACACGGATGGTGCCATGGAACTTGCCGTGAACTGAATCTTTTCTCAACAAAGCAGCACGTTTTTCCAAATCATTGTCACTTTTGCTTTTGCGAATCACAATGGCGCGTAAAACGAGTACATCGCCACCACCGGTTTTATCAACCAGTAAGCGAGCGACCAAGCGACCAATTCGACCAAAACCATACAGCACAACATCCTG
>JAUHXW010000003.1 GCA_030426705.1 Gammaproteobacteria bacterium | reverse complement strand
CAAGTTCCAAACTTTGTGCAAAAAATAAAGAGAATTTGCTAAGTCATTGATATTTGGTAGGGCGAAAAATTTAGCCAATTTTCTCCTTGCCTGCACCCTTTTTTTTGCGATATTATCATCCCGAAGAGAGAGCTTTTTTTGGGTGTCAACAGTGTTGATTTTTAATTAGCCGACAGCCCATGTAATTTTTGCCAACCATAATTATCAACGAGTTATATGCAACATACTGATCAGCAGGAAAGTCACGCGGGTGCGCCTCAGGGAACTGAAGTAAAACCCAAATCCACAGAAACCTCAGAAAGCACCAACAACAGCAAATTCAAAGTCATCAGAAGGAACGGGAAAGTCACTGATTTTGATCAATCAAAAATTCAAGTCGCCATGACCAAAGCCTTTTTGGCGGTTGAAGGCGGACAAGCGGCCGCTTCACGCCGGGTACGTGAAACGGTTGAAAAGTTGGTTGAACAAGTTTACATGGCCTTGTTCCGTCACATGCCTGAAGGTGGCACTGTACACATTGAAGACATTCAGGACCAAGTTGAATTGGCGATGATGCGTGCCGGCGAACACAAAGCCGCCAGAAACTATGTGCTCTATCGAGAAAAACAAAACGAAAAAAGAGCACGAGCCAAAGCCCGTGCCGATAAAAAAGAACCTGCTGTTGAATCACCATCTGAAATATTACATGTGATTGATGAAGACGGCAATCGCAAGCCTTTGGATTTGGATCGGATTGAAACCATCATCACTGAAGCAACTCGTGGCCTAAAAGGTGTGACCAAAGATTTGATTATTAAGGATGTACGTCGCAACTTATTCGATGGCATGGCTGAAAAAGATGTCACGGCTTCAATCACCATGTCGGCTCGTGTACTGATTGAAAAAGACCCCAATTATTCACATGTCACTGCTCGCTTGTTGATGGATGGCATCCGTGCTGAAGCCCTGAGCTTTATTTATGGCGAACCCAAACAAGCCACACAAAAAGACATGGCCGAAGTTTACCCGGACTATTTTGGCAAATACATCCAACGTGGCGTTGAGCTGAATTTACTGGATGGTGAATTGGCTCGTTATGACCTGGAGAAATTGTCTCATGCCATCAAGCCAGAGCGTGACAAGAAATTCACTTACCTCGGTTTACAAACTTTGTACGACCGCTACTTTATCCACATGGGTAAAACCCGCATCGAATTACCACAAGCCTTTTTCATGCGTGTTTCCATGGGCTTGGCCATCAATGAAATTGACCGTGAAGCCAGAGCCATTGAGTTTTATGAATTACTGAGTTCGTTCGATTTCATGAGTTCAACACCCACGCTGTTCAACTCAGGCACTTTACGTCCTCAGTTGTCTTCTTGTTACCTGACCACCGTACCTGACGATTTGGACGGCATTTTCAGCGCCATCAAAGACGATGCGCTGTTGTCGAAATATGCCGGTTCGCGGTTTGGGCGCGCACATCAAAGGCACCAATGGTGAGTCACAAGGTGTTGTGCCATTCTTAAAAGTAGCCAATGACACCGCTGTCGCAGTTAACCAGGGCGGAAAGCGCAAAGGTGCCATGTGTGCTTATCTGGAAACCTGGCATGTGGACATCGAGGAATTTTTGGAGTTGCGCAAAAACACCGGTGATGACCGTCGCCGTACCCATGACATGAACACCGCCAACTGGATTCCGGATTTATTCATGGAACGTGTCGCCAAAGAAGAATCGTGGACTTTATTCTCACCTGAAGAAGTGCCTGATTTGCATGATTTGTACGGCCAGGCTTTCAAGGAGAAGTACGAGGAATATGAACAACTGGCTGCTGCAGGCAAAATCAAAAACACCAAAGTGGTGCAAGCCAACGACCTGTGGAAGAAAATGTTGGGCATGTTGTTTGAAACCGGACATCCATGGATCACTTTCAAAGACCCTTGCAACATCCGTTCACCACAAAGACATGCCGGTGTGGTGCATTCATCAAACCTGTGTACCGAAATCACCTTGAACACATCGGATGATGAAATCGCGGTATGTAACCTCGGTTCAGTAAATCTGCCACATCACATCACCGAAGATGGCATTGATCACAAGAAACTGGAAAAAACCATCACCACCGCCATGCGCATGCTGGACAATGTGATTGATTACAATTTCTATTCAGTACCACAGGCTCGACGTTCTAATCTGAAACACCGTCCAGTCGGATTGGGCCTGATGGGTTTCCAGGATGCTTTGTACACCCAGAACCTGGCTTATGCCAGTGAAGCGGCGGTGCAATTTGCCGATGAAACCATGGAAGCGGTTTCATACTATGCGATTCAGGCCTCCAGTGATTTGGCTGCAGAACGTGGTACTTACCCTTCTTATGAAGGTTCTTTGTGGTCACAAGGCGTTTTGCCGATTGATTCGGTTGAATTGTTAAAACAGGAACGTGGTCAGTTCATCGAACAAGACCAAAGCAGCACCATGGATTGGAACAGCTTGCGTGACAAGATCAAAACGCAAGGCATGCGCAATTCCAACACCATGGCCATTGCCCCAACCGCCACCATTTCAAACATCTCAGGTGTGTCACAATCGGTTGAACCGGTTTACCAAAACCTGTTTGTGAAATCCAACCTGTCAGGCGAATTCACTATCATCAACCCATACTTGGTTGAAGACCTGAAAGCCTTGGACTTATGGGATGATGTGATGGTTAACGACCTGAAATACTTTGATGGCAGCGTGCAACCGATAGACCGTGTACCAGATGACTTGAAAGCCAAATACGCCACCGCATTTGAAGTGGACTCCAGGTGGTTGGTCGAAGCCGCCTCTCGCAGACAAAAATGGATCGATCAGGGTCAATCTTTGAACCTGTACATGGTTGAGCCATCCGGCAAGAAACTGGATTCATTGTATAAATTGGCTTGGGTTCGTGGTCTGAAAACCACTTATTACCTACGCTCAGTTGGCGCTACCCACGTTGAGAAAAGCGTGGACAGCAGTTCTAACCAGGCAGCGCCGGTTGAACAACCCGGTTCAGCAGCACCAATGGCGTGCTCAATCCTCGATCCGGATTGCGAAGCCTGCCAATAAAAATTAACACGCCGAGCCTATCACCGGCTCGGCACAATCCCAAACAGACCCAAGAAAAATAAGGCTGGTTTGGGGGACAAGTAAATAGATAAAAACGAATAACCAGCTCGAAGGAGCAAAGGAGTAAAGCACCATGATGAATTGGGACGATCCATTAGGTATCGGCAAAAAAGAAGAGCCAGCAAAAGCACCCGTTGAAGCAAAAGCCAAAGTGCCAAAACCTGAGCCCAAGGCGGCACCGGAAGTGCCAAAGCAACCGGCAAGCCTGAACGTCACCCCGGAAAACACCTTGAGCAATGCCAGCCAGGGCGTTGACCCCGTTCGTGCCGAAGACAAACGTGTGGTCAATGGTTTAACCGATGTCAATCAACTGGCACCGTTCAAATACCCATGGGCATGGAAATTCTTCCTGAACGCCAACAAAAACCATTGGACACCGCTTGATATCAACATGACTCAGGACGTCCACGATTACAACAAAACCCTGACCGAAGACGAAAAACACGTTTATCAAAATGTGCTGTCATACCTGACCACCTCAGACATTTTAGCCATGCGCAACATTGGCCTCGCGGTGATGGAAAAAATGTCAGCACCGGAATTACAAATCTACCAAGCCCGTCAGGTTTATGAAGAAGCCCTGCACACCTGGACTTACCAGCACTGCATTGAAACCATCGGCTTGGACCAAGGCGAAATCTACAACCGCTACCGCGTGGTACCGGAAATCAACCAGAAAATTCAAGTGGCCAATAGACGTCTCGACTCTATCCTGCGCCCCAACATCGACCTGAACGACCGCGACGAGTTAGAAAACTTTGTGTTGGCTTATATGTTCTTTGGCGCAATCTTTGAAGGTTGTTGGTTCTATAATGGTTTCAGCCCTATCTTCGCCTTACAAAGACGTGGCCTGATGAAAGGCACCGCGGAACAATTACAATACATCATGCGCGACGAAGTGATGCACGCCTCATTCGGCATCCGCGTGTGTAAACAAATCATCGAAGAAGAAAAAGTCACCCTGGATCCAGCGAAAATCCGCCACATGTGGGACGAATCCGAAGCCGCCGAAGCCGGTTACGCCAAATACCTGCTGCGCCGCCCGATTCTTGGTTATTCTGCCGAAGACCACATCGAACAATTCCGCTACATCGCGAACAGAAGAGCGAGACAACTCGGCATCGACGAACCCTTCCCAGGCGCCGAATGCACCCTACCCTGGCTGGACGAACAATCTAACTTGAGAAAAGAAAAGAACTTCTTTGAAACAAGGGTGACTGAATACCAAACCGGTGGTGCTTTGAGTTGGGATTGATTTTGGTATTTTCAATATTCAAACAATATGCCCCGATTAAGGGGCTTTTGTTTTCTGACCGATTTATTATGTTTAGACTCACTCAATGGGGGCTTCTATTTTTTGCTTTCATACATACCACAGCATGTTCAACCCATAAACACAGAACTGAACCTACTGAGCAAACAACAGACACACCACAAATTCAAACCGAATTTGTTGTTCAATTACTTGAGCCATTTGGTGGCCGAATCTCGATGCCTAAAGACTGGTATTTCAGAGAGCGCCATGGTACTACTTCGTCAATATGGATTTTATCCAAAGAAAACCCAGATGAGCATCCCTATGTAACCGGTGTTAAGCTTCAGTATATTTGGGGTGTTGAAAAAGGAACAGGGAAAACCCCTGAAAACTTTATACGTGAATTCATTGATCAAAAGAAACAAACAGTTAAGGTCTTGAATGAATGCGCAGCGAAAGAGCAATCATTCTTTACTGGAGTTTGTTTAGAAACACTCGAGCCCGCTATAGAACACGGGCGGGATGAAAACTATCACATTCTATATTCCCTATTTTGGGGCAATGACCTGGATTGGGTCATCGTTATGGTGAAAGGCACCTTTGAAGAGTTGTGGGAACAGAACGTACCCATTTTTCAAGTCATGAAAGACTTTGAAATAATAGATATGGCTCGATTCGAATAAACCAATTCTTTCTTTATCAACTAAATCAAACAAGCCAGCCCATGTCAACAAGACTCTTTGCTCTGACCAATCGGCTGTTGAATTGACTTTTAGAACTATATGAAAATGATTGCTCATTACCGCATAGGCGCAGATATCAATGGCAAATAATTTAGCCAGATACTTCATCCGTTGAACAATCCATTTCCTTCTGTGTTCATAACTGAATCCTGTGACGGAATCTTCACCACACGCAAGACGCAAACACAGCAGCGCTTCTTTCGCTTTGCGAAAACTGCACTTTGTTTATTGCTTTGCTAAAGTCTCTCCGCACACATCTTGAAACTATGTGATAAGGTGTGCAGCTTCCGCTCCTGCTCACGCTAAGCACCTAAGTCCATTTAGGTGTCTTCCACACAAATCTGATATTTCCTTGCCACTCCCATGATTTGCTCCTTTTAAAACCATGATCTTGGCAATTCTGGGTAGATTAATCTGTAGCAAATGCCTGATGAGCGTGTAAGAATATTCCTACAAGGTGCCTGTCCGCTTAGTACCTCTTAGTAACTTGTCCGCTTAGTACCTTAGTACATCTATTGATTTCATTTAAATTTCAACGACTCTGACCCCGCTGATTTGACTCAATTGAAAGTTGTCTGCGAGGTTATTGTCTACCCAATTGATCAAATGGCTTTGTAAATCTGGATCTCTGATTACATGGGTTAATTGATCACATTCAGTATTGGCAAATGAATAAAATCCCATCAATAACATGAAAACCAATAGTGATGTTTTTTCCTTTGATGAAGCACGCATTTCTATCCCTCTCTGCCACAATATTTGAACTGATTGAATGTGTATCACTAGAGTTGACCAATTTAGCAACACACAAGTTCAGTCAACTGAATCAATGCAATAAGCGGGGTCAGATTCATGTGGGATTGGCTCAGCCCTGCTTTGAAGGCTGATGCTTACTTTAAACTTGGAACAAAGACACTGGATACCGGCCTACGCCGGTATGACGAGAATGGGAAAAATCGTCAGGGCCGAAATCCAGAAACCAAAGGAGTCAGAGGCATTTATTGTTTTATTGTAGATATGTTTGGTTAAGTGGATACTGACCCATTTATTTTTTTATTCAAGTGAAGCATATAGAATTTTATCCGAAATACCAAGATTGAAAGGGATGCCTGCCCCTGATAATTATTATTGGCAATATTGACTAGTTTAATTTGTAGAAAAAGCTTTATAAGTGAGTAAGAATATTCCTACAAGGTGCCTGTTCAGTTGGTTTACTTACAGTTTATTTAGTTGTTGGTTTAGGTTTATCAGTCATTTTATTGTTCGTTTATTAAATAACTAACACGCATTGATGGATGTCCCTGATATGCCATAACTTAGCTTATTATTTCAAAGAAATGCATGTCCCGGACTGGTTCCTCCGGACTGGTTACTCAAGGGTGTTAGTTATCATCATGGTTATACTTCCTTTGACTAAAATTCGAAGCCACTGTTGAATATGGTGTCTTCAAACAGCTGCCGTTCGACCGCACCGATGTCACAGAGGGCGCTGCCGTTGTCATCACCATCCTGTGGCCGGTTGATGCCCCGCTGATCAATCCCCAAACAAAGGATCTCGTCACCGGTATCAACTGCCGGACTGTCGGCCTTTAGCATGTGAACAGGAGTCGGGCCACCGTGCATAGACAAGGATGTTAAATCGGGATCAGCTGCCGTTAAGTGGTTGCTGGCACCGAGCCCACAACTGCCATCGCTGTCCAGGTTGTTCTGGTTATTAAATCCGGTGTTGTCAAACGCACAATCGGTCAGTGTGTTGCCGGCGATGATGCTGTTTTGTATGTTGTCTTGTTCTGCATTGAGTCCCTCACCGAAATTAAAGACGATGGTCGAATGGATGATGTTGGCTTCGTCTCGGACATGGATGCCAGCACCGCTATCAGCTGAGTTGCCGGAAAAGGTGCTGTTGGCCACAGTGAAGTCGAAGGCCTGTTGAATACGCAGACCACCACCGAAACGGTTAGCCAGGTTACCGGAAAACGTTGAATTGAGGATTTGATTGTTAGAACCATTCTGGGCAAACATCCCGCCACCATCGTTGCCCGAACTGTTGTTGAAGAAATGACTGTCTTCGATGAGCAATTGACTGGCTTGAAATGAATGCAGTCCGCCACCATTGGCAGTTGCATGACATCCGGCAACCCGAACTGAACGGAGGCTCAACTGTTCACGGTTGTTGATGCAGCCACCCGGACCTGTGACTGAGCCGTTGATCAGTGTCATACCGGACAGACCAACTTCAGCCAGAACATTGGGCACATTGATGTCAAATACCCGGCTCAGTCCATCGGCATCAATGGTCAGCAGATCAGCGCCTGGACCGAAGATGAACATGGACGCGCTGATCACCAATTCACCGTTTTCCAGCACGATGGTTTGTGGTGTGGAAAACACAGAGGCATCAAATCCAATTAGGTGCCCCGGATTGTTGTTGACAAGCTCAATGGCTTCACGCAAGGTGGTGAATCCAGGCTGCGGCTGATCACTGATGGTGTTGACCAGGATACCGCCAGCCTGGGCTATATGTAAAAAATGGACACTGAAAAAAGAGGCAAAAATCAGTGTCCTGAAGATGTTATTGTTCATGATGTTCTCGCTGTTTGAATTCGAAGGCACCATTTAACCAGTTCAAAAATACCTTGTCTTGAGGCCAGTGTCCCAGGTAGAAAATGCTTTTGAGGGTTGAATCCAAAAAAGGTGATGCAGCAGCAAATATTTCTGGGGCACAGGTCCCAGATGCAGCCTGTTAAGGGTTTAGGTAACTGAAGTGGTCATGTAATTTTGGCCACAGTTTTCGACTAAAATTATTGCCCGATGTTTGCCAGACCTCATACATCTATTGAGATTACCTACTCAAAATCATCGGCAAAAACAGGTCTAATCAATCAGCCATGCCATCAAAACACGTAGGATTAACTTAAAGAGTGATTTCATAACCATCACCAACGGGTTTTTTATCACTGAATTGTCCGCAAGCACCCTTTCATATAAAAACCTGGGACCAGTGTCCCAAGCTGTCTTCAAATTAACACAATTATCACCAAATTGGTTCAAATCGGTAGGACGCAGGCCTCAATACAGTGACGTATTTATTTGTTTAAATGAGCGCCAGCAGAAGTTGACTGAAAGGCAGGTTAAGAACTGAACAATTTTTGTTCTGACTGAACATCCATTTACTGAGATTAACCCAGCTTCTCTTCGCTCTGAGTTATTAACGAATCAATGGGGTCAGAATCAATGGGGTCAGAGTCGTTGATTTGAATCTATAAATCTATGAGGTAGGTAAAGTGAAGCCATATAGGAAGGTCTCTGCTCGTCACAATTACGCAGATCTTGATTGATTTTGATCCCAAAATAAAACAACAACCGATTCAATTCACACCATTAATTTATTGACAATCATAAAGTCACATCAGTATTCTTGCGTCCATGAATTTTTATCGTACACATTCGGATCTGTAAATAAGCCTGAGAAAAACGGGAACGGAGAGGTTCGCACGATAATTTTTTACTGAAAAAGTCACGTTGGATGGGCTTTGCCCATCATCTGTTAACTGTAAAGCCTATCATCACACTGACTTTTTAATTGAAAGATTAGTCTTTCAAACATTTTATCGTAATGAATTTTGGTGGGCGTAGCCCACCCTACCACTTTTAATCACCGTTAAACCCTTCTGCGAATATCAGATCATCGTCTTCGATGATGGTGCCTATGCCTGTGCCAACTGCAATGTTGGCATTGACAGCGTTGCTCAAAATGATCTGAAACGCTTCGTTTCCCTCATAGATCATGTCACCCACCACCTCAACTGAAAGGGTCTTTTCGATTTCGCTCGGCAAAAATATCAAAGTACCTGAGGTGGCGATAAAGTCCGAACCTGCGTCAGCTGTAACAGCAACCACGGTATAATCCACTTCCACGGTATCTTCACTGGGATAAGTCAAACTTACGGTAAAATCAAAATTTGAGGTGCCGCTATCACCCTCGAGTAAGGCCACATCATTGATTGACAAATCAAAGAAGGGCATAAAACCAAAATCAAGGTTTTCAACATATTGCGAGGCGGTGAGGCTGATGGCTGTTGGGTTTATGCCGGTGGTTAATTCCAAACCACTGGGGAAAGATTGTGTATCCAATGCCACCGAATAATTACCCACTGCCAAACAATGAAATCCATACAATCCTTGATCAGTGATGGACTCTGGCTCTCCCGGGTCTTTGATGTTGTTACTGTTCAAATCCAGGTAAACCACCAGGTCATCAACCGATATTTCATCATCTGGTGGCCCTGGGTCAATAGCACCGTTGCCGTTGAAATCTATCCAGGCAAAACCACTGATGGAAGCAGGTTCGATGATTTTGGGGACGATATTAACATCAAAATCTGCACCATACACGGTCTGTAAATTTTCATAACCAAACCCTGTTGTGAAAATATGGTTTGATGCATCGGACTCACCTTCTGCAACTGGACAGCCTGGAGGTCCTAGGCATGAAGTGGTTACCACTAAAACATCTTCAGACCCACCTGGAAATATTTCAACCCCGACATGAAACGAACTGGTGGTGGGTGTGGGGTCAATTGGAAAATCAATCCAAAACTCTTGATACACGTTGTCAGCTGGATCACCTTGAGGCACACCCAAATCAATGGGGGAGATACCCGAAAGACCACCCACCAGCGTACCTGGCGCACCCGTGCCATCATCGTCATATACTGTCACTTGAAAGGTCATGTCCCCATTGTCATCGGTCAAACCACCCAACCCGACACGAACTGCATCAATGCGAGTTATGCCTGGATTGGGGGTGAAATACCTTTCATAAATGCCTTTGGGGTCAGTGGGCAACACAGAATTGACGGGATCAGGAACGCCACTGATCCAACCCCCACCAAAACCATAGTTGATGGGGGTGGGACCTATATTCTCCCATTGGGTATCAGCAACAACACATTGGGCATCCAAACTGTCAATCACACAAACACCAACCAAAGACATCAACAAATAACGACTTTTCATAGTAATGGCATAAAATTTCAGTTGTTACTTTATTGTATCATCAGACCATGTCAAAAAGTTTAGAAACCAATATCAACTTAGATCAATAATGCTTAAAACAAAGGATTCAGAACGCATTGGCATAACCTCAGGTCTGGCTGTTAAACCCACCACCAAAAAAAACCACAAAACTAAAATTACATTGCATTGGGACCAGTGTCCCAGGAAAAAAGGGTACTGCGTCACACTTTATCTTTTTTGCGGCAAAACATGCTTTTATTTCTGGGGCGGTGGCCTCAAGACATCCGTTCAGTCGCCTGATTAAATAGCACCCTCAGTTTTAAATAAATTCTTCAGGGGTGAAATATGAAACAAAAACAATTAATCGCAGCCATATCTAAATGGGTTGGCATCGGGGTTTTAAACATCAACATGGCGCAGGCAGGTGGACTGATTACCGTTGATACAGTCAGTGATCAATCTCAACAAGGTTTGACGACTTTGCGTGACGCCATCGAATTAGCCAATGGTTCGCCTGGTACTTTCATTGAATTTGATGACACGCTTTTTTCTGAGCCACAAACTATTGTGCTAGAACAAGGCGAATTAAACATCAGTGCCAGTACCACCATCGAAGGACCTGGTTCGAATTTATTGACCATTGATGGCGATAACAACAGCCGCGTGTTCCGCCTGAGTGATGATGACAATAACACAACTCAAGCCATTGAAATCAGCGGAGTGACCATCACCAATGGCAATGGCATATCACCAGCCGACGATCGAGTGGGTGGCTGCATCTTATCCAATGAAGGTTTGATTTTGAATGATTCTGTCGTCACCGGCTGCAAGAGCCCTGGCAGAGGTGGTGGCATTCATTCTCGTTTTGGTTCATTGGAAATTAAAAACGCCACAATTTCTCAAAATAGAGGGGGTAACGAAGGTGGAGGCGTCTATATTCGACAAGCTACGGCCTCTATCTACAACTCAACCATCAGCGATAATGAAGACTTGAATGGTGCAGGCATATTCATCAATCGAGGATCTAACGTAGAAATCATCAACACCACTGTATCAAACAATTCATCTTTTGCTGATGTCAGTTTTGGAATTTTCGCAAGAGATACATCAACGTCGGTCAATCTCATTAATTCCACTGTGGTCTATAGCGATAAATCTGGTATTGGAGTCATCAATAATGCAACATTTAATGTCATTAACAGCATCATTGCAGGAAACCAACTTTCAGATTGTGATTTTCCAGGGTTGAATGCCAATTCGTTTATCCGCAATAGTTTGGATACAGACGGCAGCTGTGATGTATCGGCCACCAACCACATTACCGTGGCTGATCCCAAGTTAGAGCCGCTTAATTTTTACGATGGGCCAACCAAAACACACCGACCTCAGCCGGATAGTCCAGCGATCGATTCTGGTGATGAGCTGTTTTGTGTGGCGTTTGATCAACGCGGTCAAGTGCGACCTCAAGATGGCGATGGTGACGACAACGCCGTATGTGACATCGGTGCAGTTGAATTGGCTGAATTTGAAGATGTTGTGTTTATCAATGGCTTTGACCGCTGAGTAAAAGGAGCTATACCATGATGATTACTGATACCATAGCGCTGGTTCGAAAACGCAGAAATGAACTCAATAACAGAAAAAGCTCAAAGCTCAATGAACGCATCAAAAGCATCCGGGTAGAAATGGTTAAACTGTCATTTCAAAACACCAGCAATGCAGCAAAAAAAGCAAAACTTTTGAATGAGCTGGAAAACCTAAAATCCAAACTGATTGTCCTCAGTAGATAACCTGGTCAATACCAAGCAGGGTGGTAAAGCCCATCCTGCTTGAAAAGGTCTCTATAAGTTTTATTTCTCAATACCCACCAACAAAACCACCTCAGTCACTTTATCGTGGTGATTGAATTCGAATTTTTTGTTTTTTTGAATTAATTTTAAATTCCATGAAGGTTTGCGGTGATTTCCACGCTATTCAGAATAGACAGTTAGCGTGGTATTACTATGAAATCAAAATTATTGTTACTGATGGTGTGTTTTGTTACTCCGGTTTATTTAAGTGCCGGTGAAAAATCTGTTGGCTCTACAAAGGGTTCTTCGGGTCAGGCCTTGACACTGAACCGTTTTGCTTTTGCCTCTGGCGGGGTTTCACAGGTTAACCAGGTTCAATTGTCAGCCAGTATTGGCCAACATCAGCATAAAGTCATGACCAATGGACCCTGGGTTTTACATGCGGGCATCATTACCCCCAATGATGGCTGGCCGAATGATTTGATATTTTCTGACTCTTACGAATTCACCTCAGGAGAATAAACATGAACTACACAAAAAAATTAATTTTAAGCTTAGTTTTAGTCGCTTGGCAATTGCCATTGATGGCGCAAGTCAATACCAGCATCACCTACCAGGGTGAATTGGTCATTGATGGAGTTACCGCCGATGGTTTATACGATTTCAGTTTCACCTTGTATGATGCGCAAGAGTTCGGTTTTACCGTTGGAGAATTGGTTGAACTGAATGACGTTACGGTCAACCAAGGTATCTTTACTGTCGAATTGGATTTTGGTCCTGGCGTATTCGTTGGTGATAACTTGTGGTTGGAAGTGGCGGTGAAATCTTCAGGTCATGCAGGGCCATTAGATGTGTTGAGCCCCCGACATGTGATTCAGGCGGCTCCTTATGCCTTACATGCAGAGATGGTGGCTGTGGATGCGGTTGGTGGTGCTGAAATACTCAATGGCAGCATCACCGGAGATGATTTGGCGATGAATACCGTTACTCATAATCACATTCAGGATGGTACAGGTTCCAACTTGGATGCAGATTTACTGGATGGCATGGACAGCCTGGATTTTGCACAGCAAGGCGAAGTGACAGCTTTACAAAGCACACTACTGGCTTTACAGCAGGAAATCGAAGCGCTCAATAATAAAATCGAGGCAGGTCCTGAGGTGCTGGGGCGTTCGTTTCAAAGTTCTAATGGGCGTTTCAACTATAATGGTTATACCGGAGCAGCAGCGGCCGATGCCATGTGTCGTGACTCTTTCAACAATAACCCCGGTGCACACTTTTGTACTGTGGAAGAAGTACAACGCGCCGTAGCGAGCGGTAACATTTCAGCTTCTGCTTCCAACATCAATAACGTAGCCACCTGGACCCTACTGAACATTCCAGGCAGTTCATCCGATGACGGCGACAGTTCGGGTAATAATACCTGTCAAGGCTTGTTGTATAACACAGGTAATGCTGGCACGGGAATGACCTTAACCATTCACTTGAATCAAACACCGCCTGGTATGGGGTCAATTTCGGGTGACAGGGTGGCTCTCAGAGACAATATATCTTGTGGCAGTAATTTCACTGTGATGTGTTGCTTGTGATTGGTTCCTGAAAATCGTTTTAGGAATTGTTTTTTTTCAGTGGTTTAAGTTGGCCCAAGCCCTCGTGGAAGATAAAGGGATTAGATGTACCTTGCCCATCAAAAAAGTTAACTTTTTGATGGGCAGGTTATTGTTCTTTTTTACCATTTGATGATGTGTTACAGTCCAAACCCATCAGCAAAAATTACATCATTGCCATAAACCACATAACTTTTGTCAACAACCCCAATCGGATTTACCTGGTCACCAAATATCATGTCATCAATGCCATCACCGTTCAAATCTCCAGCTGAGCTGATGACTTCACCAAAGTTTTGGTTGGCAATTTCACCATTGATCCTGAATCCATTGCTGCCAACCAGGGTATTGGCGTTTAAGGGATGTGGAAAGCCCTGATGGCTGTCGAAAACCACATAAACAGCACCCGCATCCTGGAGGCCATTCGGGTCGAGCAGATAAGCACCGATCATTAAATCATCGATTTGATCGCCATTGACATCTCCGCTGAAGTCACAGATGAACCCAAAGCACCAACCGCTTCGGTCCCTGCAATGGTGAAACCATTGATGCCATTAAGGCTGCTGATTTCAAAAATACCCGGAAATGGGGTCTGGCTACCAAAAATCACAAAAACCTTGCCTGTGGAGCTGACGGAAAAGGAACTTTCTACAGCACCAATGACGACATCATCTATGCCGTCATGATTCAGATCGCCCGCATCGCTGACTGAGCTGCCGAGCGCACCCCAGTCCTGATTGCTGTTGATGATAAAACCATTGCTGCCATTCAGGGTGCTCAATAAAAATGGGCTGGTAAAAGTTTGTTGGCTGCCATAGACCACATAGGCTCGGCCATGGATGGAATTCGGTGGTCGGGATGCGGTTTGTGCACCGATTATGATATCGACTATGCCATCATGATTGAGGTCGCCTGCGGTATCTACAGCAAAGCCAGAGCGATCATTTGCCAATTCGCCATGAAAAATCACCCCATTGCTGCCATCGAGGTCTGCAAGATTGATTGATATTGGTGTTTGAACATCTGGAAAATCCTGACCGTAAACAACATAGGTTTTCCCAATAAGCTGTTCGCCATTGATGCTGGCACCAGGTGCCCCAATGATGATGTCATCAAACCCGTCGTCATTGAAGTCTCCGGCTGTGCTGATGGTGTTCCCGATATCCGTTGTTTCAAAATTGATGCTGATGCCTTCTGAACCGACGAGGGTGGAAAGGTCCTGGCTCACGAACCCCGGGCCAAACAAAACATACAGTTTTCCGGTAGCTCCCGCAGTGGGGCTGCTGATGAAATTATCATCAAAACCATCGCCATTGAAGTCACCGGCAAAGCCAACCACAAATCCCGCGTTGTCTCCAGCTTTTCCACCGTGGTAAAAATAGGAATAATCCGGAGTACTGAAATCGACGGGGTTTGAAAAACCGCCTGCACTGCCCCGCAACAGATAGCCTTTCCCGACATCAGGAAAAGTGGTGACGGGACCTGAATCATCGGGAATGGTTGCTGTTGGCGCACCGATGATCACATCTCCCAAACCATCACCATTGTTGTCTCCGATGTAACCAACAGCTCGTCCAAATCCACTGTTTGGCAACTCTTCTGTGATGAGGAAACCATTTTGTCCATTCAAATCACTCAAATTCAATTCAGCATCAAATTGTGCTTGAGTGCTTGTTGTTAGTAACAACAGCAGAAGTAAGTAACTATATTTTTGAATGTTCATCGCCATCACCGATATTGGTTGTTTATCATTATACAGAAAAGTCAAACTCAAGCAGTTGTCAGTTTTGTTAACAATGATAAAAAATCTATGCGGGGGTGTACTCTGCTCATCTATTTAACGCATTGCCTCTGATGAATAATTATTGTTAAAAGACGGGTTCTACCCCATTTCCACGGACACTGAGCTGTTACAAGAAGTCAAAAGATTCAATACTAAAGTTCACTTATACAATTTAACTTACATTATCTATGAGGTGACTAATAAACAAGCGTACGTAAACATCTGGTCAATGGCCTCTCATGACTTAGGAATTGCTTTATACACGGTTTCCGGTGAATGTGATTTTTATGCAATCATAGGAGGCTTGAAAAGCACTGAGTTTTTCAATGAAGAAGATTTTGATTGTGCTTACTCACCTTGGGTGTACACCCAACATTATGGCGGAGGTTCCGATGAACATCACGCTGTTTTTTATACCAACAACAGCCATTGTTTTGACTACATGCAGAATAAACTCAAACAAAACAATATGACTTGTTTTTGAATGAATCCATAAAGAGTTGGATGATTCCAATTTAACTTCTCACAGTTTTTACGTATTTTCTCTCATAACAATCTAAAAGCCTAATTCAACAATCAAAGGCAAATGATCAGAGCCAATATTTTGGCCGGTTTTGATGTTGGTTACCTCAATTTTCTCTGAAACCAGACAATGGTCAATAGGTATCATCATGGGTAGTAGGTTGGTTGGCCAGGTGGGTAACAAGCCGAATCCAGTTCTGGCATTTTTTAAACCCTTTATCGAATTTAAGATTTTGTAATGTTGTGACCACACGGTGGTGTTGAGGTCGCCGATGACCACATGATTTGTGTTTGGATTGTCATTGATTATTTGGTTTATGGCATGGAATTGTTGTGCAATGGCATCGAAATAATAGCGATTGATCGGTGGCGGTGGATGGGTGGCGATGATATTGACCAACTGGTTGTTACTACTGACACTGAATTCAAAGCTAGGGATATCCAATGTTGTCCAATTGAGAATTCGTTGGTTTTCAAAGGGCAAGCGACTGAATACAGCCATGCCAAAATTATCTGATCTGGGAAGTTCTATTCGATGTGGATAATCCTGGTTCAAAACACGCAATGACTTGAGCCATTTGTTGTCAATCTCTTGCAAGATGATGACATCGGCTTGTTCTTCATTGAGTTGATCAATGAGCAGTTGATGTTGTTGATTCGCGGTATAGACATTGGCATGAAATACTTTCAAGGTTTGGGTGTTTTGTTCATTTTGCGTCGCAGCGCCCCAAGCCAAATGTGGCCATATTAGGTAAATATTGGCTGACAGAACCATTAATGCAATGACTGAGAAAACCTTGCGTTTTGCAAAAATAAAACCCAACAGAAACAATAAACTCAATAAAGCATACTGCAAACGAAAATGAGACAACAAATCAAACCACCAATACCAATCAGAAAGCAGTGGTGCAAACGTACCAATAACCACTCCCAGACAAGCCACTTGCAGTAAGCCAGTGAATGAAATGCCTATGAAGTAGTTTTTGTTCAATTTGTTTATCCTGTTTCCCAGTTGATTTTATTTACAAACTGATTGTCTTTTGGCATGTCATGATTTGAAGTTTAACAATCAATAAATAAGACTCGGTATTCTTCTTGAAGTTCAGAATTAGCAATTAAAGACGCATATAAAAAATAACTTTTTGCCTCAGGGTGACGTTTATAAGGGTGATTTATAGTTTGAGAATTAAGTGCCCATTACCCGTCGAAAGTTTATTCGCAACAGTTTGTTGTGTGGTTTACCCTTATCAAGCCCGCTGTTGACCGCTTGTTCTTCCATTAAGCCAGAACCAACAACCCATAAGAAGATGGTGATTAATGCCAATATGGTGTTGTCGCCAGAGTTTACTGAGCCATTGAGCGAGGCCACCAAACAGTTATTAAAACAAACCGGACTAACCGCATTTAAATTATCAATTGGCGGTAGCCAGGGTACATTTGAACAAGTGGATGAAGCAGTAGATTCAATGAAATTTCTGTATGAAATGAATCCGCAAACTTTTATTCATATCAATTCTTATGCGGATTTATTGCGTGCAAAAGAAACGGGGCGTATGGGGGTTATTTATTCGTTTGAAGCTGCCACCATGCTGACCGACAATCTTGATCACATAGAGCACTTTGCACAAAAGGGTGTCAGAATCATGCAGCCCGGATACAACAACAGCAATGCTTTTGGTGCAGGCGTGATGTCCACTGAACAGCCACTTGGCCTATCTGAACTTGGGAGAGAAGCTATTCAACGCATGCAAAAAGCCAATGTGCTGGTGGACTTGTCTCATGCCCATGAACAGACGGCTTTTGATGTGTTGAAGGTCAGCCAACGTCCGGTGGGTGTGACCCATACAGGCTGTGATGCCATCAATCCACATCCAAGGAATAAAAGTGATGCCTTATTAAAGGCCATTGCTGACCAAGGCGGAGTGGTCGGTATTTATGAAATGAGTTATTTAACGCCTGATTTAAAACAGCAAACCTTAGACGCATTTATGGAGCATATTTTGCATGCCATAAATATTTGTGGCATTGACCATGTGGGCATCGGTAGTGATACTCCGGTTTTAGGCTTTGATACCAGTCCAGAAAGCATGCAACAATGGAATGAAATTAACCGGATACGTAAGCAATCAGGTGTGGCTGCGCCAGGTGAAGGTCCGCCGCCGTATGTTGAAGGACTGAACGGACCTCATAAAATGCTTGGTATAGCAGATGCCCTGGCTAAGCGAGGTTTACATCAAACAGCCATTGAAAAAATCATGGGTGATAATTTTGCGCGATTATTCCAAGCTGCTTGGTGATTTAAATTCAATCAGCTAATTATCCAACCCATTTTTGAATATGATGTCAGAAGGTGCTTCAAAAGCGCCGACATCACACATGGGCGTACCACTGCCAAAAACATCAGTCGGTCTGATTTGGTTATTTTGCGAAACCGGCGATGCGCATGAGCCATCCGGTATGGTGTCAATCGCAGGGCCGGTTAAAACCAACGCATGGGTTGGAGTCACACCTCCATTTAAAGCCATGTTAGTGTCAATGATGGCATCCAAAGAACTTTCTGTAGGAATGCCATAGCCAGGCGTTAAACCATAACTGCCTGAGTTTGAATCCAATCCAATTAAGCTAAAAGTATCAACAGTAACGCCATTCCCATTGGTATTGATCTCATTGTATGTGCCTGGGATGGAATAGTTCTCGTTACCTGTGAACAGTGATTGGTTAATATTTGTTGTGGTGTTGAAACTGTTCATGCCACAACCTCTTGCCTGGGAAGTCACTACGGCACAAACGTTTTGAGTGACGGTAACTTGGGAGAGATTTAAAGTGCCTGAATTTGCATCGGTTAAAATGCCACCACCAAAAGCATTGGAAGTATTATTTGATATGGTGGTATTAGTGACATCCAATGTGGTTGCACAACCTCCAGAATGGATTAGGCCTGCACCTCCGGGAAAGGCGGCTGTTTCATTACTGTGGATGGTGGTGCCATAGATGGCCACATTACTGCAGTTTACAGTCACTCCGGCACCATAAAAATAATCATAAACATCAAATCCCTGGTTATTATGAATCACTGAGTCAGAAATGGATCCTGTCGAATTCATAAACAACACACCACCACCTTGGTTATGGCTGACCGTGGTTCTGACTAAATTCAAATTTCCTGATTCAACCTGAATACCACCCCCTGTATTGAATGGGCCAGGGCCTCCAAGGGTATCAGAAACATCACCATGACTGATGGTTGAGTCACTCAATTGTAGGGAGCCACCATTGACGGTTAGAATCCTGAACGTGGCACTATTAACATCACGCTCTATGGTGGTATTGTCGCCTTGCATGGTTATATCGGTAGTAATTTCAGGCAATGCTGAAGTCAAAGTTATGGTGGCATTCTGAGGTAAAGTTAATACATCAGGACCTGAGCCTGCGTCACAACCACCGGTAGCCGCATCAGTATTGGCTGAAGTAATGGCATCATCTAAAAGACAATTGACGTCATCGACTACAATGGTTGCTGCCTGTGCAGATAAACTTAGTTCGATTAAAAGTGCAGATACCAATACGGTTTTTTTGATTTTTTGTTGCTGGGAGTTGTTCATCATTTAAAAGCCTCAGAAATTAAAGTTTTCGGTCGTAATCATTTTGAGTATATCATGGTAAAAACAAATTACTCATACATTCATTTTTGATTGGTGATATATCAAACATATGAAATCATAGAGACTTTTACAGAAAGTAAATTTTCAAAATTTGTGCCCTTTTTTGACACCTTATTTTTTGCTTTGGATTTTCAAGCAAAAATGTTGACGCTGTGTGTCACTAATTTTTTGATTTTTGCTGGTTGGTAACATTTGTTTTCATTGAATGGCCGAACAGAGTTGTCCTGCCGGGATGATTCGGTATTATTAATTTATGGTTTGTTTTTTTCTTTAAACACAAAATTCAATCCAAGTTATTTAAGGGTAATTCAAAAGAGATTCGGAGGTAGTTGTGAGCGATTCATTGGGTAGAGATTTGTTTTATAAAATGGTTCAAGCTGACTATATCAGCATGGATGATGAGTTCAAAACCGGCATGTTAATGAATGATGAAGGTAAGCGGCTTAATATCAAACAAGTGTTTCCCAAAAAATCTCCCTCTTTTGTTGATGTCTTCTTCCAATATGCACATGTGGTAACGGTTAATGGCCAATTGAAATCTGATCCTGGTGTGATTCTTGGTTTTGATTTAAAGAACAAAGTGGTTCGTCCCATTCTTTATCGCAACGATTTACTCGACCACAGCATTCATGTTTATCAAAATGGCGAAGTCAACGAAGGCAGCGCGGTCTGGCTGTTAGAATTTTGGGCGTCATGGTTAGAAGAGTTGAAAGCCAATGAGTATGATTTACTTGAAGAAGTCAATCTGAAAACTGCTTAATTTTATTATTCCGTAACCAGTTTACAGTCAAAATGAGCCCAAAAATATGGGCTCATTTTTTTTGCTGCAGAAATTTTTTATTCCACCACACAAAAAGCATTCAATTTGTTGCCATCCAAATCGCGGAAATAGGCTGCATAAAAACCTTTGGTGGCTTCCTCCGGCCGAAACCCGGGTTTGCCCTCGTCTGTACCGCCCAATTCAAGGGCTTTTTGATACAAGGCATCGACTTGTTCCGGTGTTTGTAAAAACAGGGCAACCATCATCCCATTGCCGACTGTGGCAGGTTGTTTGTCGTAGGGTATGGTGACTGAAAAGCCGGGCGCATCTGGTGCTGGAGCCCAGGCCACAAAGTAATTCTCTTCCTCCATAAATCGGCCAATACCAATTGAACCAAATAAGTCATCATAGTAGGCCACAGCGCGTGGTAAATCGTTGGTACCGACTGTTACGTATCCAATCATTTTTTTCTCCTGTTGTGATTTAAAAAGGTTAATTTATCAAAGCACTACTGACAGCATGGTGTCAGCAGTGTTTTGCTACGCTATAATCGACACAAAAATGAATGCATCATCATGAGAAGAGCTGACAGGTTGATAAAAATCACCCATTTCCTGCGTAAAAGACGTCAAGCCGTTACTGCACAACAAATCGCTGATGCCTTTGAAATATGTAAACGAACCGTTTATCGGGACCTTCAATGTCTGATGGATAATGGCGTGCCGATTCGGGGAGAGGCAGGCGTTGGATACACCATCAACAAACAATATTATCTGCCACCCATTGCTTTTGACGCCGATGAATTGGAAGCCATTGGGCTTGGAGTCAGTATGGTACGTCAGTGGACTGATCAACGCTTTGCAGATAAAGCTGACAGCGCTTTTGAAAAAATTGAAGCCGTTTTACCCACCAGTCTGCAAGGAGAACTTAAGCAAATTACTACTTATGCCGTGCCAACTCGGCCTCAGATTCC
The DNA here is from genome assembly GCA_030426705.1 of Gammaproteobacteria bacterium. Taxonomy (GTDB): domain Bacteria; phylum Pseudomonadota; class Gammaproteobacteria; order Xanthomonadales; family Marinicellaceae; genus Marinicella. The sequence goes on along the minus strand of JAUHXW010000003.1, from coordinate 7,827 downwards.
CTGGTCTGTTAACTTTTCTGATTTGCGCGATGACATCCGTACAAGAAGAAAAATTCATGTAATCTATATGGACCAGGACGGCCACGAAACGGCCAGAACCTTACAGCCATTGGCTTTATTCTTTTTCAATCCAGTCTGGCTGTTGGCGGCCTGGTGTGAATTGCGTCAGGATTTTCGCAACTTTCGCCTGGACCGCATTCAAAGCCTGACTCAAAGTGAGCAGCATTTTATAGATGACAGTCAAAAAAACTTGCAAGCCTATATGGCGCAAGTGAATTGCGAACAATCACAATAAGGCAACCAAATCTAAATGTTATCCCCAATGCACTGATTTTTGCTTACAATAAATGGATGCAACAGTTAATGGTCACTTTTGTTTTTTGTTTTATTTTAGTGGGTTTGGCACAAAGTCAAAACCTACCGGCACATGATCCCATTGATATCCTTATCGTTTCAGATGAGGTTAACCCTCATGGTTTAAGTGATGCCGATTTGATGCAACCAGGTGATTTGACCGATGCCATTGGGGCGGCGCTGACCCTGAATACGCATATTTTGATTGAAGTAGACACCGACCAAGTTGAATTGGCGACACAAGCTTTGAACTTACCTGTCAATCATGTGGACAGACCCGAAGTGCTGATTTATTTTGCCCATCGCATTCCCATTAATGATAACGGCAGGCAAGCCGCTTTTGTCGCTGCAGTAGAAAACTTTTTGCAAACCGGTGGTGGCGTGATTTCGTTCCATCATGGCATTTATTTAACCAATGGCAAACAAGCCATTCAAGATTTATTGGGATCGCAAGCAACCGGTGCTGTTCCATGGGACACTGTTAATGGGCAGGATGTGATTTATGTCGGTGGTGATCATTTTATCGGCAGCCATGAAATCAACTATCAAGGCACAACCACTTATGGTAATCCCAGTCATGGCGTAGCCACAGCAGACTACCCCTACTTCAACAATACGCCTGATGAGCGTTACCCGCAAATGGACTTCAATACTGGTAACACAGGTTGTGAAATTGAAACCTTGTTTGAAAGTAATTACGCCGATAACGGTAACCAGCACCTACTCGGCTACACCAAACAATGTAGCAACTGGACATCAAAAGTCTTTGTGTATCAGCCGGGTGAATACCAACCCAATGCCACCTCGGGTAATAATTTCCAAATCCTGCTTAATGCGATTTATTACCTGACTGATTATCGCTGGGATGTGATATTTAATTCTTCGTTTGAGGATAAATGAAATTTAAGCTTTTCTCTAATTTTCAAATCATTAACAACAAACCTTTGTTTTTATATATCGGTTTATCCCTTATGGTCAAGAGGGTAATTGTAAAGAAAATAACTATAATATCAGTGCTCTTGTTGATAATGTCGTCACTTACTTTAGCGAGGAAAACAGAACTTCAGAACCCACCAGATATTGTTATCAACAATCACCTCACAACATTGCAAGTCAATCAAGCCATAGTTGGATCACTTAGCCAACAAGACTGGAACAAAGAATTTGAGTCTTCTAATGAGTCAGGACAGTTAATCTCAGCGAGTTACTACATCAGAACCCACCATATTAAAATTAATATCCTTTTCAACCAAAATCGCATCAGTTTCCAATACGCTGACAGTGAAAATATGAATTATAAACAAGGTCGTTTTAAACAAATGATCCACCCTAATTATTTTGTATGGACTCAAAAATTAGCCAAACAAATTGAACAAAACGTTCTACTTGGAGACACTTTTGACTTGGCAGAGGTCATCAATGAAAAAGAGCACTGGTCTCAACAAATACCCAAAGAACCATTAGCCAATTTTTCAAACTTTGTATTATCAAAAACCACCTGGGGAGAAACAAATCAAGGATATAAAACAGTAGCGGAACAACTGGATCACCATTTGGATTTGATTTTGCAATCTAAAATAAATTATTGGTCTCAATCAACTGAGTCAACCAGAACTTTAACAATTAAACCTACAATAGTCGCTGTGAGACTTATTGACCCAGTAGCTCGAAAATGGTTTGGTTCTTGGGATGGTCGGTTGTGGTTACTTATAAAACTGGATTGTGTGGATAATGAAACCAATGAAGTAGTCGCATCTCCGTTGCTATTTAGAAAAGGTGGGAGTATCAATCAAGCAGCAGCTTCCGAACGAGAATATGAAATGATAAAAAGTATGGCTGCCGATATAAGAATTTATCTTGAAAATAATTATCACAAAGCCAACGGCGGAGGTCGCACACCGCCTGCGGGACTTTTAAAAAATAGTGATTTGGAGTTATGAATATATAATCACTTGAATTCAAATTTTCTTGAGAAAACAAACCACCCTTTCGACTTCTTCGAACCCCAGTTTTTTGTGGATGGTTTGGCTTTTGATGTTGTCAAATTAGTCTCTTCAGCTTTCCCTTAACTTTTTCAAACGCAACATGCTTTCATCTGACCAGGTTTGTTTGACATCATAGAATTTTTCAAAATTGGGGGCATTGGCTGGTAATTGAAACCAGGGTTGTTTGGATTTCACATAGATGTGAACATCTGGAGGCGTTTGAGTGGTGTCATCGAGCGTACCAACACGGATAAAACTGACACTTTCACCAAAGCCCCGGTAATGGCTCCAAACGGCCATTTGGCACTCAGGACAACGCGCAATTTTTTGACCATTACCACTTTCACTTGGGGTGTCTACCAAAATCGGTTGTTCGCCACTGATAACCACTGCTGATGATTCAACCAAAGCATTTACAGCGAATGCTGCACCAGTTTCACGTTGGCAAAATGTACAATGACAACAATGTACTATCATGGGTTTTATGGAAAATTCATATCGGATATGGCCACATCCGCAACCACCTTGGTATTTTTCTGACATTTTAAGCTCCGGTTCACAACATCGGGATTCACTTAACCGTTATCATAGCATTTTGATTTTACAGATGCTGATTGATAGGTAATGACTTTTGAATAACATCAAAAACATAATTCCGGTGCTGCTACTCACCGCAGCTGCAGTCTTGCTGTACTTTTACCATCCAAAACTGCCAGCCACGGTTCAAGACATCATTGAACTCGCGCCCTATTTGCTTGCGGTTACGGCGGTGTTACTGTCTGTTTTTTTCAACCAAGGTCAATTGTTTTACTTATCTCTGTTTGCATTTTTAAGCTGGCTGTCGTTTGAACATTCATGGCTTAATCAAGCATTGTTGATTGAATTAAGTTTTATTACATTGATACTGATAATCAGTGCTGTTGGTTTTCTTGCGGAAAAAGGCTTACTGACTTTGGCAGCCTGGAAAGTTCATTTGTTCACGCTACTGCTTGTTGGGGTGGCCTATGGTTCCTGGGTACGACAAATCAGTTGGCTTGACAGCTGGCAAACCAATCAGTTGATACCAGCCAATTGGCTTCAATGGTCGACACTCAGCCAATCATCATTGCTACTGATGTTTTTATGTTTGGCCAGTTTGCTTGCTTTTTATGGCTGGCAGCAACAGCGCAAAACTCTCAATGCCATTTTGATTTTAATAACTGTATTTCTGATATTTATCTGGCATGAAAATAACCTGGCCATTGTATTGATGTGTAGCACGGGGTTGCTGGTTTTGTTGTTTGGTTTTTTTCAACAATCCTGGCATTTGGCTTATGTCGATGAGCTGACCGCATTGCCGGGCAGACGCGCCTTAGAGGAACGGTTGCAACGCAGTTTAGGCATTTATGCTTTGGCCATGGTGGATGTCGATCATTTCAAAAAATTCAATGACAGCTACGGCCATGATGTGGGTGATGATGTGTTGCGCATGATTGCGGCAAAAATCGGACAGGTTGCCGGTGGTGGTAAAGCCTACCGCTATGGTGGAGAAGAGTTCACCATTGTTTTTAACAACCACAGTGCCGATGAAGTCAAAACATATTTGCAAGAGGTCATCGATAAAGTGGCAGCAACACCCTTTGTGGTCAATCGAAGAAAGCACCAAAAACCCAAAAAAGTTCAAGTTACTATTTCAATCGGTGTCACTGATTCCATCGATAAGTCAGGCGCAGCAGAAACCATCAAAGTGGCCGACACTGCTTTGTACACCGCCAAGAAAAAAGGCCGCAATCGATTACAGCTGAAAGCATAAGCTTTGAAAACTTCTCAAGTGTTTTTTTGTCCAATTGTGCCATTCATCAATTATAATGACTGACTGTTTACCCACCCATTGAATGCAATGAAAACAATTAATCCACGGTTTTTTTTGGTTTTCCTGGTCATTTCTCATGCTGTTTTTGCCCAAAACAATGCACCTGTCCAAGTCACAGCCAAACCGCTTAAGTCTGTTTTGATTGAACGCAAGTTGAGTGCCAATGCCGAAGTCAAGGCCTTGAACGATGCACCTGTTTCAGCTGAAATCACCGCAGTTGTGAAGCACATTCATGCGGATGTAGGCGATGTTGTTAATGAGGGTGATGTGCTGTTGACTTTGGATCAGGTTGATTATGAGTTACAACTGGCACAGGCGAAAGCCAATTTACAATCAACTCATGCTCGCCTTCAACAAGCTGAACTGCGCTTACAACGCGCCAATGAATTGAAACAAAACCAATACATTTCAGCCGATGATTTATTGGCCAGGGAAACTGAGCTGGCGGTGCAAAAAGCAGAATACCAACGATTGCTGGTCGCCCAAAAAACAGCACAACGTCAATTGGCAAAAACCACCATCAGAGCACCTTTCAATGGTGTGGTATCCAACCGCACCGCACAGGTGGGACAACTGCTGTCACCAGGTGCTGTGGTACTTAATTTAATTCAAACACAAAATCGAGAAGTGTTGGCGATGATTCCTAGTCAATTGGTGCCTACGATTGATCAAGCCAAAGAGCTTCGGTTTGTCAATCAGCAAATCTCAACACCTGTGGAACTGTTAAAACTGTCACCAGTCATCAATCAACAATCATCAGTGCAGAAAGCCCGTTTTAAAATCAGTGGTGAACTGCCAGCGATTGGACAAACCGGTCAGCTGATTTGGCGATTGGATGATGCCATGTTATCGGCGGATATGGTGGTTAAACGCAAGGGTCAATTGGGTATTTTCACGGTTGATGGTAATCAAGCCAAATTTCGGGTTTTACCCAATGCGCAACAAGGCCGACCAGTGCCCATTGACAAAACACTAGATTGGCAAGTGATTGTGGGTGGCCGTGATCGCTTACAGAATGGTGATGCGATTGCGGTAAAACAGGATTGATGATTCAGGGAAACTGATATGTTGAAACGAATTCTTACCAACCATCCATTGGTCAATATCCTGTTCACTGTGGTGGTGCTCATGGGCTTGATGTCCTATATGATCATGCCCCGTGAGCAAGATCCTGAAATCAATTTTTATTGGGTTAACATCAGTACCGTGTTACCCGGCGCTTCAGCCGAAGACGTGGAAAAACTGGTTACCTCGCCTTTGGAAGATGCAATAAAAAATGTCCAAGACATCAGTTTCACCAGTTCAACCTCAAGGGAATCCATTTCCAACATCATTGTCCGTTTTCGTGACATTGGTGATCGTAATTTTGACAAACGCATCAATGACTTGCGTCGTGAAATTCAAAACAAGGCCAGCGCCGAACTGCCAGATGAAGCCGATGATCCTTTGATTCTGGAATTGACCACATCCAATGGTTTCCCCACTGCTTTGGTGGTGGTGACCGGTCAGGCTGATGATGAAACCTTGCGTTTTCAAGCGCGCAAGGTCAAAGAAGATTTGGAAGGCTTGCGCGGTGTTGACAAAGTCACTCCATCCGGGCTGCATGATCCGGAACTTCATGTGGAATTTGATCCTGATTTACTGGCAGCCCACGGCATCACTGCGACACAATTGGCCGACACCATTCGTGGTTCGTTCAGAGATGTTTCGGCAGGCAGCGCCAAAGTGGCAGGCAATGAATGGTTATTGCGGGTGGCTGGCACCACCGATGAGCCTGAGCAAGTGGCCAAAATTCAATTACCCAGCAGCACAGGTGCCACCATCAATTTGGATGATGTGGCTTGGGTTTCAAGAAGTCGTGAAGAACCCGCCCAGCTGGCAGCCTATCGCGGTAAACCTGCCGTGTCCATGGCGGTCACCAAAGTATCGATGGTCAACACTTTGCAACTGGTCGATCGCATCAATGCCTATATTGAAGACAAAAACAAACAACTGGCCAATATGGGCATCGAACTGGTGTTGGCCGATGACCAGACCATTCAAACCCGTTCTGCTTTGTCCATCATGCAGACCAATGCTGGTTTGGGTTTGATTTTGGTGTTACTGGTGTGCTGGTTGTTTTTGGGTTTAAAAATTGCCTTTTTTGTTACCCTCGGCATTGTGTTTTCCATCACCGGAACGCTTTGGGTTTTAAACATGACCGGCAACACCCTGAATGTATCGGTGTTACTCGGTATTGTGATTGTCTTGGGGATGCTGGTGGATGATGCGGTGGTGGTGGTTGAAGCCATTTTCTATCGTTTGCAACGGGGTGCCGATGCCTTGACTGCAGCCGTGGATTCGCTCAAAGAAGTGGGTGCCCCGGTAACGGCCGGGGTGTTGACCACCATGGCGGCTTTTTTGCCATTGATGTTGTTGCCCGGTATTTTGGGCGCTTTTATGTTTGTGATTCCATTTGTGGTGACCTTGGGCTTGGCGATTAGTTTGATTGAAGCCTTTTGGATTTTGCCGGCGCATGTGATTGGCAGCGAAACCAAGCGACTTAAAAAAGCCAACAAACCCAAAAGAGGTATCCTGCAACCACTGAAAAACATGTTGCAACAAGGCGAACAGCGAACCGCCAATTGGCGTCATAATTGGACCCGCAAACTGCGCACAAAATACACCCAAACCCTGTGCTTTATGTTGCGTAAGCCCTACATCATCATCGCCTTCGCCATCCTGTGTTTTGGTGGTGCCATTTACATCATGAAAGCAGAGAAGGTCAAAACCGAGTTTTTCACTTTCGACCCTTTCAGGTTGTTTTATGTCAATGTCGATATGCCGTCTAACACACCTTTGGAAACCACTTTGGCCAAAACCATCGAGGTGGAAAAAGTGTTGCGGACCTTTGTCGAAGAGCAAGAGATCCGTGCCATCACCTCTTTGGCCGGCATTAAGTTCACCGAAATAGAAATCCTGTTTGGTGATCAATACGGTCAAATTCAGGTGTCAATGATGCCCAAAACCCAAGACAACCGCAGCGTGGCCGAAGTGGTTGAAACCATGCGTGAGACCCTGATCAATATCCCTGGTGATGCCATCATTTCATTCATGGAAATATCTGGTGGACCACCTGCGGGCAAACCGGTCAGTGTTAAAGTTCGCAGTGATGATTTTGAAGAATTGCGGGCTGCTGCCGATGCGGTTAAACAAATTGTTGAGACCCGGCAGGGTTCCAAAGATGTGGCGGATAATGATGTGCCAGGGCGTTCTGAGTTGGTTTTGGAACTAAATCACCAAAACATCCGTAATTTGGGACTGAACCCTGGTACAGTTTCACGTTTACTGCGCCTTCATTTGGATGGTGAAATTGTTGCGCTGATGCGTGATGAGGGTGAAAAAGTCGAACTGCGGGTCAGAGCGGCACCACGTAATATGCAAGCCATTGATGAAATCATGAATGATCCGGTTGCTTTACCAGACGGTGGTCAAACCACCTTCGCCAATCTGTTTACTCAGGAAACTGGTAAAGGTCGCAGCACCATTCGACATTATAATTTGCGCCGCGCCATCACCGTTGAAGCTGAAATTGATGCCGAATTGACCAACACCCAACGCATCAATCAGGAAATCGTTGAAGCCTGGGATGAAATC
>JAUHXW010000223.1 GCA_030426705.1 Gammaproteobacteria bacterium | reverse complement strand
AAAGGCGTTAGTTTCTGTTGTTTGGCCCAGCAAATTCCCCACTCATCGCAGGAAATATCAGCATTGCGGTCGAATGAGTATTTATTGTAGGTCACACAGCCGGACTCAGTGTTATTGGCATCGTTTAAACCAAATGGTGCCTCCTCATTTTGGTAAAACCTTTTGGTTGGAAAGGAAAGTACCACTTCTGTTTTACCTGCAATCGCAGGTTCAACATCATAGAACGTTTCAAGTTGGTGTTTATTCAACAAAGCACTGATGGCTTGATAGCCAGATTGCCATTCTGATGCCACCACTTCACCATTATGCAAAATTAAAGAACTGGTATCAGCCTCTGCTAAAGAGGGCACTGCAGTATTACCTGGTAGTGTGTGATAAATACTTTCAGCAGGATAAAAATGCTCAAAAGCAACCTCCGGAACAGGGAAAAATGCACCTTCAGCTACATCAATCACAGACGTCTCGGCTGATAAACCGCCTGTGGCGGGTAGTATTTGTTCATTATACAAACTGTTATTGTCATTTCCAGACCACTCACCATTAATAAAGGCTTCTTCCAAAGCTGCACAGTTTTGAGGTATTCCTCCAGATCCATTTAGGAACAAGGCTGCTTGCCCTAACTCAGAATTGGGGTCTAACACCCCCATTTCAATGATTTCAATAAAACCCTCTCTCGCACGTTCCAAATTGGTGTCATCAGATTCGGCCTCAAATTCGTAGGGCAAAAACTCCTGACCAGTTGGATTTAAAAAAGGCGTGCATGAAGAGTCAACACTGATGAGCTTAGCTGACTGTTCGCTTGTATGACCAGGAATGGTCGAAACAGTTGGTATGATGCCGCCCGCCCAAATGTCTTGTGGTGCTAAATACAAATTGAAAGTAAGCACTGCATGGCCTTCCTTGCCTTCGCGAAAGTGAACTTTAACTGCTTTGACATCGTCTGTTGAGTTATTAACTGTCACATAGGTGTTTAAGTTATTGTTGACGGTATAGTACGGCAAAATGATGGCTTGGCCGTAGCCTGTGTTGCTGATATTGACTGCCAGCAGATTAAAACAGAACATTAAAAAGATGAAGGTAACTATCCCTTTTTTCATTGGTATTCCTCATAGTTATTATTTGTGCTAAATATTACAGGGAGACTCTTTAAAATCTTGTTAACAAGAATTTAGGAATTTGTTAGAGACCTTTTACAGAGGTAAAAATAGTAAAACCAAATTCCCAGCGCTGCGACAAACAATTTTGGGTTGATGGTTATTCTGATGATTTGTCCTCAATGACCTGGATGGATTGGCTGTTGGGTGACAACGACGCTTTATAATGATCCAATGCTTGAATGCCCTGATTTTGCTCATGGTATATCAGCCCCAACATTTGGTGCACTTCGGCACTCGGTGCGAATTTCAGCAACTCCAATAACAGGCTTTCGGCCTTGTCCCAGTTCTTTTTAGCCAAGTGCAATTTGGCATTGCACAACAACACCGATGGTTTGTTCGGGTGTTGTATCAACCATTTTTCGGCCACTTTCAGCCGGTGATTCAGGTTATAGGGTAATTTTGACCAAAACAGCACCAATTGTTCGTCGAATTGGTATTTCTGTGTTTTTTCAATATAGCTGGTGATTTCCTGATAAGCACCCACCCGCAACCCTGCTTCGCAATAGGTATGGCTGTAGCGGCCTTGTTGTTTTTTATTCAGACCCTGCCAGATTTCCTGTAACTCTTCGGGCGAATCAACCTCGGCAAAGCGCTCCATTGTTACCTGTTGTTTCAAGGCATTGCTTTGTTGGTGATTAATCAGCTGTAACTTTTCGGCTTTGGGAATGGTGTTTTGTAACAATTTCCAGTCCTTTAATTGTTGACTGGCCTGAGTCATCAAATGAATCGCACGCGGGTTATTGGGATAGGTTTTCAAAATCCCATCGAGTAATGGCATGGCCTTTTCAGCCTGGGCACTTTTGATCCAGATTTCGCAACGTGTCAAGTCTACGGTCAGTGGATTATCAATCACCTGTTCTGCTGCATCCAAATATGCTTCGGCTCGCTCCAATTGGTGTTGTGCTACCGCTGCACGAGCCGCCGCCATATAACTCAATTCCGGCGTTGGGCTTTTCTGTGCTGAGGCCAACAGCAGTTTTTCCGCATGTGACCATTTACCTTCGCTCAAAGCCAACAGACCGCGGGCAAATTTCTTGCGGCTGGAATTGGCAGTGATGTGTTTGATGGCTTTTTTGGGTGCTTTAAGCAAACCATACAGCAACCAAATCACCAATAAGGCAGCCAACAACAGCAAAACCGCAGCGATCACCGTCATTTGGATTTGGTAACCCAAAACCTCAACTTGAATCAAGCCGGGATTTTTAATCAAACTGGGCGTTAGCCAGGCTGCCAACAGCAGCAGCAAAATCAATAAGGTAATTTTGATGGTTTTTAACATCAGAATGACCTCTTCAGTTCTTCAACCAATGGATTCAATCCCAAATTATCTGGCACTTTTGCCTTTATGGGTTCAGCCGACAAACGCTGTAATTCAGTGATCAAATCTTGTTGTTTGGGCATTTGTTGTTGCAACAAATCCGCAGCTTGTAACAAGCTTTGTTGCCAACCCGCTTCATTGTGCAAATTCAACAACAGCTCGGCACTTTGCAACAAATGACTTAATTGTGATTTCATCGACAGCAATTCAAAAGTTGATTCAAGACCCTGATCTGCCTCGATTTTTTTGACACTGACAAAACGTTCGTACCATTTGGCTTCGGTTTCATCGTTCTCATCTGTGACCGGAAGTTGCAGGGTTTGGATGGTGGCATTGGCAGTTGAAAGACGCTGTTTTAATGCCGCAACATCTGGCTGAGGGGTTTGCTCAAGTTTATCGATGATGGACTGCAGCTGATTGCGATCATTGAATTCCAAAGATGTGCTTTGTTTGAGGTTTTCCAAAGATGATACGGCTGCAGAAATTTGCCCGGTGTCCAACAGGGTTTGTGTTATACCCAACGATTGAATCACCCGATTTTTTTGTAAAGCATCAAAATCATTATTAGGCAGGTTGCCCACTGACTGGATGTTGGCTGGTTCAGCCAATTGAGCCTGTAAGGCCTCAATTAAATGTGCCTGACTGGCCAATTGCGACTGAAGTCTTTGGATGGCCACTTCATTGTCGGTGTTATCAAACTCATTGGAAGGTAACTGTTTGGATATGTTTTCCTTGGTGTCTTTCTTTAAACCATCAAGATCAGATTTGATCTGAGTTATAGTCTGGTCAAGCGCATTAATTTGTTGCTTAAATTGTTCACTGTTCCGGTTTGATAAAAAACCTGTGGATTTCATCTGCTCTAATAACTCACCGGCTCTTTTTTGTCGAGCGGTCTCGGTTGTACTCAACCAGTCCTTATAAAACAAATAACCGGACAAAGCCAATGCCACCACCGACAACAACAGAGCCAGGCCGCCTCCTGATTTTTTCACCACCACAGTCTGGTTGGTAGTTTCTTGATGGTCGGTTGCCGTTAATTCGTTGCTGGTCTCTTCATTTTGAGCTTCTGCGTCTTCAATGTTTTGGTCTTTATCCATGGTTGATATTGTTTTCTAATAAGCTGATTTTAACCCAGTTGTTCTGAATTGGTTAGGGGGCATTGTTAGTATTGTAAAAAATCAGCAGTAAATAAGAGATGAAATTAGATGATAAATCAATGAAAGCTGCTTTGAGTTCGCACCCTAGATCACGTGAACCATAGAACAATGGCTTCGACTCAGTGTCATACTGAGTAAGCGAAGCGCATCGAAGTATCTCCTGAACTACGTGAGATGCCTGTATTGGGTACATGCCAGCGTGATGAGATCCTTCGACTCCACGTTGTTACGCTCAGGATGACGGGTAGTTTGCCATTCTGAGCGAGTGTAACGAGTCGAAGATAAAAAGGCAGGATAGCCTTTTTACCACGCGCAGCGACCCGAAGGGCTCGAAGCAGGAGCGTAGAGACAATCCCCTACAGAACTGTTGATATCTCGTTCCCCATATTACTGCCAACAAACGAGACTTTGGTATTTATCATACACCCACAATCCCACAACCATGTCGGCGAAAATCACCTACGGATGCGGTGGTTTGGCCGGTTTGTACGGCGTTGACGCCGCCGAAATAGAGGTTGTGGTTGTGCCATTCGGTGTGGATGGGGTTGGCTTTTTTCAGTTGGTTTAATTCAGTATCACTAAAACCTGGTTCAATGTCCAGGTGACCGTTTTCAAAATGCATCCTGGGTGCTTCGATGGCGTGTTTGAGTATTTTGTTGTGATTCAACAGGTGGTTGATGACCTGAAATACGGTGGTTTTGATGCGATTGGATCCACCGGTGCCAAGGGCAAATTGTTGAGTATCGCCAAGAATCAAAGTAGGCGACATCATGGACTTCATGCGCTCACGTTGTGTCCAGCTGAAAAAGCCACCGGCGTTGATGTCTTCCTCGCCCAAAAAGTTATTCATCATAAAGCCACAACCAGGAACGATTTGACCGTTGCCTTCGCCATTGGACAAGGTCAAACTGGCCAGATTACCCTCGCTGTCAGCCACACTCATGTGGGTGGTGCCACGGGAAACCTCGGTCATGGGTGTTCGTTTCAAATCGTCTGCGTGCTGCATGGCCTCAAGTACTGCCAGTTCATCATTCCTTTGTTTCAGGCGTTTCAATTGTTCAACAATCAAATGTCCACCGGTGCTGGGTTGTGGATTGGTCAGCACCTGATGGTTATTGAGCTTCAACTGCAAAGGTTCCCTGACCGCACATCGGTACTCGGCAAAATCTTCGCCACTCAACAAACTGTCACTTTGTGCTGCTAAATCTTCGGCAATCTCGCCTTGGTAAAACCAGTTGTGGTCAGCGGTTGACAGGGTGTCAAGAAAACCTGCCAGCTGTTGGTTTTGCCAAACCTGGCCTGAATGGTAGTTTGCAAACAGTGTTCTCGACTCATCCGTTGACTCCAGAATCGGCTTTAAAATCATGCCAACAAAAGCCTGTTGGTGATTGACTTCCAAACCTTTGCTCGCTGCTTCAATCGCCGGTTTGGCAATGGTGGTC
>JAUHXW010000222.1 GCA_030426705.1 Gammaproteobacteria bacterium | reverse complement strand
ATGGGTATGGTTTATGATGAGATAACCCGGGATGACAGTATTGATGCCAATATCCGCTCATCATTTAATGCCATCAATGTACCCTTGCTCAGAACCGCCATTAAAGATGAAAGTTTTTTTGTAGATACTGAACATCCAGCTCGCAGGTTTATGGAATTATTGGTTGAATCATCTCAAAAATGGCATGGCACAGATGTCATCAAACAGATTCATCAATACAGTGATACTGCAGCCAAGTCTTTTGATGGTACTGTTGATTCATTTGTTAAAGCCCTGAAAGAGCTGTCTGATTACCTGAATGTCACCAAAAATCGTGCTGTTAGGGCTGAGAAAAAATGGGTAAGTGCAGCTCAAGGTAAAGAAAAAATGGACTTGACCAAGACAGAGGTTGAGAAGCATTTAAAAGAAATATTAGCGGGTTGTGAAGTAAAATTTGTTAAGGACATCATCAATCATGTTTGGCGGGATTCCTTGACTTTAACCCTATTGCGTGAAGGCAAAGACTCTGATCAATGGAAGAAAAAAATTCAGGCAGCCAAAACCATTGCTTTGATTGGTAACAAAAAAGAATTCACTAAATTGACAGGTCCTGAAAAAATCAGTGCCATGCATCTTTTGGACCAAACCATGGATGAATTGGGTTTCTCCAAGCGAGATCGACTGGCTACCAAGGACAACATTCATTCCTGTTTAGGTTGGCAAGAAAGTGATGAAAACAAGAAAAAAGACCGGCCAAAATTGAAAAAAGTTCTGTCGATAGACGAAGCAGCTAAATCCGAAGACATAGAAACAGAAAACAAGAAAATTGAAGAAATCAGGGAGTTAACAGACGAAGAAAAGGCCATGAAAGAAAAAGTGGTTAATTTGCCTTATGGCACATTGTTTGATTTTATCATTAACCAACAAAATGAAACCTTACGCAGAAAACTCAGTTGGGTCAGTACCATGAGTGACAGCGCTTTATTTGTTGACTTGATGGGACGTCATCCACATAAGATGAAATTACAAAGATTGGCTATTGATTTGTGTCGAAAAAATATCATTAAGGTAGAATTGCCAAAAGGGGGTTACTTTAAAAACGCTTTAACTAAAATAATGAATAAATTAAAAAAAATGGCCGCGTGAAATGGGAATGTATAAATGGTTGAAAAGAGATTAAATAAAAGGGTTCACCCCCCAAAGGGTTCAGTTGTGGTCAATCAACTGGGTGATAGTGTTTTGGGAAAAGTTGTTGATATTTCCGCAGGCGGTTTTTTGCTGGCTGGCAGGGAGAAATTTTGTACAGGTATGATTTTTCAATTAAGCTTGATTTTGTCAATGGAAAACGAAGTCAAACTTTCAGTTGGGGCTGAATGTATATGGTCTGACCCCCAAACCAGTGGTTTAACATTTGGGGGCTTTCAGATCATTGATATTTCAGACAGTGATTTTGATCAACTGAATGCAGCCATCAAACAACTGGAACATTGACCAGCTGGATCATTGACTGACTGCCAATAATCCATTGATGGTTACGATGTCTTGTTGTTGCAAAATACCAGAGGCTCTTTTCAAGCGTAAAATATTCATCAGGTAGTCATGTTTGGCACTGGAGTAATCTCTTTGTGCTTGATAGAGACTTCTTTGAGAGTTCAACACTTCAACAATATTTCTGGTGCCGACTTCAAAGCCAGCTGCCGTCGCTTCTTCTGCACTTTTCGCTGAGACAACAGCCAATTGTCTGGCCTGTACAGAGCTCCACCCGGCTTCAACGTTATGTAAGGCATTTCTGACGTTTCTGACGGTTGAAAACGTGGTGCGATCCAGGTTTTCCATTGCAGCATGGTACTGGTGTTTGGCTTGTCGAGTTAATGAAGTGGTGCGCCCACCTGAAAAAATGGGCACATTGACATTCAAAGATATTGAGTTTGAATCTCTCTGACTATCAGGGAATTGCTGTACCACAGGAGAACCATTGGGGTCTTGCGAAGGCAAGATAAAGGTGCTGCCTTTTGAATTGTTTGAGGACAGGCTGGCGGATAATCCCACAGTTGGAAAATGGCCGGAACGTTGCAGTTTAATACTATATTCAGCCAGTTCGGCGTCAATACGAGCCACGCCTAAATCCGGATTATTGGACAAAGCCAATTTTTCCCAGGCCTGGATATCACGATCTGCCAGTTCCACTTCTTCTATGTTATCTGGTAAAGCATCCAAATGGTCATAGTATGAACGGGTGATTTCATACAAAGCTTCTTTTGAATCATCCAGTAAATTTCTTGCGTTAATTACACTGGCACGTGAGCCATCATATTGTGCACGAGCTTCGTGCACATCTGTGATGGCAGCCAAGCCAACTTCATAACGCTGTTCCGCTTGTTCTAATTGTCTTTGAATGGCTTTTTCTTCAGACTCGGCAAATTTAACCGCATCGATGTTGGTTAAAACATCAAAGTAACTTTGTGCCAGTCGAATTAAGAAATCCTGTTCGGCCATGTCATATTGAGCCAAGCCTTTGGCTTTTTGCAATTCAGCCTGTTTCATGCCTACAAAATTGGCATGGTCATAAATTGATTGGTTTAAAGAAACTGTCCAGCCATCTGATTCTGACTTTGGTGGATCACTGACTGAGCCATCGCTGTATTCGGTCTTTGAGTCGGACTCTGATTTAGACCAGGAACCACTGACTTGGGGTAAAAAATTGGCTAAGGCCTGCTTTTTATTTTCTTCGGTTGCTTGTTGGTTAAACTTGGCTGCTTTTAATTGTGGGTCTTTTTCCAAAGCCACGTTCAAAACATCAACCAGGTTTTCTGCTCCGGCAGTACCCACTGCCAAAGTGCTCAGTAAAATGATTTTTTTCATAGTTTATTTAAAGTTCAAATGTTTGTGAATCATCTTTTTTGAACAGTTTACCAACCACTGTATCAAAATGTGATGAATAGACAGCCGGAGATTGGTACATTCTGGCTTCCATAATGGGCTCATTGCCAACGATGGCAAAAACCTGGCCATCAGTGTTTAACCAGTTAAAAACTTCGGTAGGGACTTCGTTTACAGAACCAGTGATGACAATGCGATCATATTTTTGATTGGGTTTAAAACCATAAAAATCTGCTGTTTCCAGTCTGACATTATCAATTTGATGTTCTTGTAATTTTTGTTGAGCCGCATCTGTAAAATCCTGATAAAGATCAATGCTGTGAACACTGTCAACCAATCGGCTTAACAATGCTGTTACATAAGCACTGCCGGTACCAATTTCGAGCACGCTGTCAGTTGGTTTCAAGTTCAAAGCCTGTAACATACGACCTTCTATCACTGGTTTCATCATGCTTTGGTCGTGACCAATTGGTAGCGCCATATCAGCAAAAGCCAGTTTTCTTTGGGGTACCTGAACAAATTCTTCCCTTTGTACCTTCAACATGGCCGCTAAAATATCTTTGTTTATGACGTCCCAGGAACGCACTTGTTGCGTCACCATATTGTGTCTTGCTGTATCAAAATTCATGTTAATTTCGCCTTATTTTGTTAAGATGTGAGGGTTTTATCCTTGATTGAATCACCCGCAGGCCAGTAATTAGTCTTCAAAGAACTGATGAAAGTTCTGATTATTTATCTTAGCTTACGGATATAGAATTTCATATCATGGGTTAAAAGTCACATTTTAAGATATTTTCACCAATGAACGAAGCCAATTTAATAAAGTTACAGACAAATCGATTGATTTCAGGGATGAAACTACTGGATTTGCCGATTGATTCGGCTTCAACCATCATGGATTATTTGTTGTTGCTACGTAAGTGGAACAAAGCTTATAACATGACGGCGATTGATACCTTGCCTGAAATGGTTACTCATCATGCGTTGGATGCCTTGGCAGTGGTAAATCACTATCAAGGCAGTCGCATCATTGATGTTGGCACCGGTGGTGGTATTCCTGGTTTTATATTGGCCATTATTTATCCGAATAAACAATTGGTTTTGTTAGATGCGGTGGGGAAGAAAGCCCGTTTTATGCGCCAGGTGATACGGGAATTGGGCCTCATTAATGTTGAAGTGGTGCACGAAAGGGTTGAAAATTATTTACCCGATGAAAAATTTGATGTGGTAACATCACGAGCCTTTGCAGAATTAAGCCTTTTTCTTGACTTGACTGCTCATTTGGTCAAACCAGATGGTCGGTTTTTGGCCATGAAGGGGCCTAAAGAAGAAAAGTTGAAAAATGGTCAGCCATTCAGGCAAACGGCGGTTTGGGAAATCAAAGTGCCTTACATGTCTGGTGTGCGCAAATTGTATCAATTTGAAAAAATCCAATCATCATGAAACAAAAAATCATAGCAGTGGCCAATCAAAAAGGCGGTGTAGGCAAAACCACAACTACAGTCAACCTGGCAGTTGGTTTGGCACAACTTGGAAAAAAAGTATTGCTCATCGACCTTGATCCGCAAGGTAATGCAACCATGGCTTGTGGTGCTGATTCCAGAAATCTGGAGCGATCAGCCTGTGAATTGTTGATGGATGAATGTGATATTCATGAAGCCATCATGTCATTTGAATCTTTGGATGTGGTTGGAGCCAATACTGATTTGACCGCTGCCGAGTTACAGATGATGGAGTATGAAGAACCACAATTGGTACTCAAGCAACAACTGGCTCCAGTTGCCGATGATTATGATTTCATTTTGATAGATTGTCCGCCATCATTGAGTATCTTGACAGTTAATGCGTTGGCAGCAGCCGACAGTGTATTGATACCGATGCAGTGTGAATATTATGCCCTGGAGGGATTGACTTCTTTATTGGACACCATTGAACGAGTCAAACAAACCGTTAATCCGGATTTGGAAATTGAAGGTTTGTTGCGCACCATGTTTGATGGCCGGAATAACCTGGCCAATGATGTGGCTGAACAAATCAGCGATCATTTTGGCCCCAAGGTTTTCAGAACCGTGGTGCCCAGAAATGTCAAAGTGGCAGAAGCTCCCAGCTTTGGTCAATCAGCCATCGAGTACGATCATTTATCGCGTGGTGCAGTGGCATATAAAGGGTTGGCGAGCGAATTATTGAGGAGAAATCATGGCTGATAGCAACAAGAAAAAACTCAGTAAGAAAGTGAGCAAAAAGAAGGTCAGCAAGAAAGTCACGCGCACCAGCCGTTTGGGGCG
>JAUHXW010000221.1 GCA_030426705.1 Gammaproteobacteria bacterium | reverse complement strand
CAAGATTTCCTGAAAAGCCTTAAACGTACCAAACGCTATCAAAAGGATGTTTACTGACATGACTGACAACCCCAAACAATTAGAACACGTAGAAATCATTAAGACAAACAGTGACTTCCTGCGTGGTGGCATCACTGAAGGATTGCTGAACCCCATCACCGGCGCTTTGGCTGAAGATGACACCCAATTAAGTAAATTTCATGGCATATACCAACAACATGACCGCGATTCGGTGGTGCCAAGAAGAAAACAAAAGCTCGAGCCATTGTATAGTTTCATGATTCGTGCTCGTGTACCTGGCGGTATTTGTACCCCTGCTCAATGGCTGACCATGAATGATTTGGCCGAAAAATACGGTGGTGGGTCCATCCGCTTAACCACCCGACAAGCCTTTCAATTACATGGTGTGTTGAAGAAAAACCTGAAACAGACCATTGCCAACATCAATCAAAACCTGATGGACACCATTGCTGCTTGTGGCGATGTCAATCGCAATGTGATGTGCACACCCAACCCGGAATTATCCAAGGTGCACCAGGAAGTCTATGATGTGGCAGCCAAAATCAGTGCCCATCTGACACCACAAACCACTGCCTACCATGAAATCTGGTTAGACAAACAAAAGGTGGTTTCTACCGAAGACCACGAACCCATCTATGGCAAAACCTATTTACCCAGGAAATTCAAAACCGTAGTGGCCATTCCACCTACCAATGATGTGGATGTGTATGCCCATGATTTGGGTTTTATCGCCATCATCGATCAAGAACAATTGATAGGTTTTAACGTCTCTGTGGGTGGTGGCATGGGTGCCACTCATGGCGATTTGAGTACGTTTCCGTTGTTAGCGCAAGTAATGGGATTTTGCACACCAGAACAAGTTTGTGAAGTGGCCGAGCAGGTGGTTAAAATCCAACGTGACTTTGGCTGTCGCACCAACCGCAAACATGCCCGTTTCAAATACACCATAGATGACCGAGGCATCGACTGGTTCAAAGCCGAGTTAAACTCGCGTTTGGGCTGGGAACTTCAGGCAGAAAAACCGTTCAAGTTCACTTCAAATGGCGATCCATTTGGCTGGCATAAAAACCATGATGGCAGTTGGAACTTGACTTTGTTCATCGAAAATGGCCGTGTGATTGATCGCGACCGTTCGCCATTACGCAGCGCATTAAAACAAGTGGCACAAAAACATGTCGGTGACTTTCGAATCACTGCTAATCAAAACCTGATCATTGGCAAGCTGAGCAACAGTGAGAAACAACAGGTCACTGATATTTTACAAAGCCATGGTATCAACCCAACACAACAGCACTCAGCCACCTTGCTTAACGGCATGGCCTGTGTGGCTTTGCCCACTTGCTCATTGGCCATGGCCGAAGCCGAACGTTACCTGCCTTCTTTACTGGCAAAAATAGAACAATTACAAGATAAGCATGGCGTCAAAAACAAAGCCATCATCATCCGCATGACCGGTTGTCCCAATGGTTGTGCCAGACCCTATTTGGCTGAATTGGGCTTTGTCGGTAAAGGGCCAGGCAAATATAACATGTACCTCGGTGGTGAATTCACGGGTAAGCGATTAAACCGCATGTACCGGGAAAACATTGATGAAGCGACTATTTTGCAAGAACTTGAAGTCATATTCGCCGATTATGCTGCTAACGGTCATGAAGGTGAATGGTTTGGTGACTTTGTGATTCGTCAGGGTTATGTCAATGAAGTCACGCATGGTTCACAAGTTCACTTGCCTTTGGAGGTGAAATCATGACCGATTTGCTTAAATTGGACATTCACCAACGGGTCAGCTGGGCTTTGGAAAACCTGGAGCCCAATTTTGTGCTAACTTCCAGCTTTGGTGCACAATCAGCGGTCACATTACACCTTCTGACCATACAACAACCCAACATTCCTGTGGTGTTTATCGACACCGGCTATTTGTTTCCTGAAACCTATCAATTCGTGGATCAATTGACCGAACGTCTGAACCTGAACCTCAAAGTGTTTAAAAGTGATTTATCTCCTGCCTGGTTAGAATCACGGCATGGTCAACTGTGGAAAGAAGGTTTGTCTGGACTGACACGCTTTAATGAAATCACCAAGGTCAAACCGCTGACCAAAGCTTTTGACCAACTGAATGTCAAAACCTGGTTTACCGGTTTGCGGAACCAGCAGGCCGACAGCAGAAAACACCTCGATATTCTGGAACAAAAAGGCAAAATCACCAAGTTTCATCCCATTATTGATTTGACTGACCGCGATGTTTATCAGTATCTGAAAAAACATCAATTGCCTTACCATCCATTGTGGGAAAAGGGTTATGTGTCCATCGGTGATGTGCACACCACCCAGCCACTGTCGGTAGCAAAAACAGCCCAAAACACACGTTTCTTTGGCTTGAAACGTGAGTGTGGCATCCATGAACTTAATTTTTGAGGCACGAACAATGGACTATTTACCGATTAACATCGACTTAAAAGGGCAACCGGTTTTGGTATTTGGAGCAGGTGAAGTCGCAAAAAGAAAAATCACCATGCTGTTAAAAGCCGGTGCTCGAATCACCTGTATCGGGTTACGTATCAACCCTGCAATTGTGGCATTGAAAAACAAGCAAAAAATCACCCTGAAGATAGCCGATTTGCACGAACAAAATAAGTACATCAAAGCCGAATACCTCAAACAATTCAGGCTGGTGATTTCAGCGACTGATGATGCACAATTGAGCGAACGGATTTACCAAACTTGCGATCAACACCATGTACTGATCAACACCGTGGATGACCAGCAAAGGTGTAATTACATCACCCCGGCTATTGTGGATCGGAACCCGGTTCTGGTCGCCATTTCAAGTGGCGGCAGTGCACCGATTTTGGCCAAACAACTGAAAACTCAACTGGAACAAACCATTCCACACAAACTGGGTTTATTAGCAGCCAAAGCCCAAGCTTTGCGACCACTGGTCAAGCAAAAAATTAAATCGTTTTTACCCAGAAAACAATTCTGGCAACAATTTTTCAACAGCCGCTTTGCTAGCGACATACTACAAGGCAAAGTCAGCACCAACTCTGAACAAATCATTGAACAACTGAGCCAATCTGAACAAATCGTGGGCGAGGTGGCTTTGGTGGGTGCAGGCCCTGGTGATCCTGAATTATTAACTATCAAGGCGTTACAAAGTTTGCAACAAGCTGATATGGTTTTTTATGACCGCTTGGTTTCACCTGAAATTCTGGAATTAATCCGCAAAGATGCTGAACTCATCGGCGTGGGCAAATCAGCCGGTCATCACAGCGTACCTCAAGATCAAATCAATGAGCTGTTGATCAAGCATGCCCAACAAGGCAAAAAAGTGGTCAGGCTGAAAGGCGGAGATCCTTTTGTGTTTGGTCGTGGTGGCGAAGAATTGCAAGCGCTGAAACAACAGCACATCCCTTTTCGCATCGTTCCAGGCATCACCGCAGCGGTCGGCTGTTCTGCTTATGCCGGAATTCCGCTGACTCATCGCAATATTAGTAGCAGTTTCACAGTATTTACGGGGCATGAAGATCCGAATAAGCCAGAAACCAGCATCAACTATGAGACTGTTGAAATCTGTACACCTGTCGAGCCAATTGATTAAACACGGTAAAAATCCAAATACGCCGGTGGCTTTGATTGAAAATGGCACCAGTGAGACACAAAGGGTATTTACTACAGTTTTAAAGGACCTTGCTGATACCGTTGAACAAAACAACATCGCATCACCCACCCTGATAGTGATCGGTGAAGTGGCTGCTTTGGCAGAAGATTTGGCATGGTTCCATCCTGATATAGCCACAAACAAAAAAGAATCAGCAATTTTAAAAACCGCTTAAAAACACTTTAATTTCAGCACGTTATAAAAGCCAGAAACACTTTTCAGACTGTTTCAGATTGTTTTCAGGCTATTCCAAATTGAACCGAGTTTAATTGAATGACTTGGTTTTTTAGGAAAAGTTATGAGAACAAAAATAATAATATTGCTGATGATGTTTTTTTCAGCGCGCTTAATGGCACACGTTACAGTAGGCACAGATCCAGCTTGTGATTTTGACAATTTGGAGGATGCGTACAATGACCCTGATAATTTCGTGCGAGTAACCAGTCAGATTGCATTCACCGATGAATTTACCATCACAAAATCAAAGTGGTTCACTGGTGGGTATGATGATTGTAGCGATGCGGATCAGGGCATCATTGGTAACAATAAAAGTAAATGGCGACGTCTTACACCTGGCAGTGTGGTTTCGATCAATGGCAATCAACCAGCCCAAGCCATTGTGGTGTTTTCCGGCTTTGAATTTTTTGGAGGCAATACCCAACTGGTCAGAGGTGGTGGTATCGATGTGGTGGGCAATGTTTCACTATTAATTGGACAATCTGAAATTTATGACAACCAAAGCGATGCCGGTGGTGGCATCTATGTGTTGGGAGAGGACGCAACTGTTACGCTAACAGATGTGATCATCAGAGACAATCTATCCACCAGCTTCGGGGGCGGTATTTATTGTTCAGATGGCAGCTCTGTTTCTGTACTTGGTGCTTCTGCGATTCATCACAATGAAGCCGCAACATCTGGTGGTGGAATTTTTGCGGCACTGAACTGTGACATCACTTTCAAAAGCGGCGACACCCTACCTGCATTGAGTACTGAAAGAGGCATTTATGCCAACAGTGCCTTACAAGGCGGTGGTGTGTACTTGCAATCTGGAGCGCAAATGGATTTGCTTGGTACAGCTGAACATCCTGCTTCGATCATTTTCAATACCAGCACCCTGGATGATGGCAATGAAGGCGGCGGCGGTTTTTTCATTACTGGTCAGAAGACTCGTTTAGATGCAGAAAATGCCCGCATTGATCTGAACATTGCCAAAAATTATGGCGCCGGTGGTGTGGTTTTGGAACAAGCTGTATTTACCATGAAGCGTGCTGATGGGCCTTGCTGGTCAAATGACCATTGTTCATCGATGTCCTACAACATCCTGACTGGTGCTGCTGGTGTTGGTGGTGCTTTGGATGTGTATGATGCTGGCATTGCGCAAATTTCACAAACCTTGATACAGTATAATCGAGCCAACCACGTAGCTGTTTTAGATGCTTCTCAAGTCAGTTATGTAAGAATGGAAGGCAATGTC
>JAUHXW010000220.1 GCA_030426705.1 Gammaproteobacteria bacterium | reverse complement strand
GAAACTGATCATGAACAAAGTTTAAATAATAAGTTTTATTGGGCTCTATAACACAGTAGTTGTTTGGAGCATTTTGATCGGTTGAAATTAAAAATTGAGAAAAACTGCCCGGATCTGCCAAAATCACACAGGTGGCTGTTTGCTGATTGAAGTCTCCAGGACATTCACTGATCGAAACTGTGTTAGCCCAAACCGCATTAGCACTTGATGGTGTCGGATAAAATTGAATTCTTCTATAAAAATCCTGTTGCGACGTACTGAAGTCAGACAAAACAAGCATTTGAGATATATTATAGGTAACTCTTACGTTGGTATTGGTGCTGGCACCAAAAGGCTGGCCATCATTCACCCCTGCATATGACATAATCATGGGTGGTTGTGATAGCAAAGGTGGCGTCACTACGTGACTGCAATTAGGAGAAACACTGCCATCAGACAAATCAAGAACAAGTGATTGATTTTGAATGTTATAAGACAAGACGCTATCTTGATTAAAGTTATAATTAAAAACAGCGATTAAAAAACTAAATATAAAAACCATAATAATCTAAAGTCTTGAGTTTATTTGACCCAATTCTGGTATTGAATTTTTCTCAAAGCTGAAAAATGAGGTTAAAACCAATCATCACCACCTAATCACAAAACTTAAAGTTGTTACCATCGGCGCAAATGAACAAATTATAAGCACCACATACACTTAATGAATTTTGAATGTGATTTACTGTAACAATAGCTTAAAGTATACCTGATACTATCAGTAAAAAATATGACATTCATCACTACTAACAACATTCTATCAGTCTGCCAGCATACCAAGAAAACGGGAAACGTGGCATCAGTGGATAGGAAAAACTGACAGATGCTTGAGAGAAAATTCGAAAAGTAATGTGTTAAACAACAGCAACAATCGCGTCAATCTCAATCAATGAATCTTTAGGCAACCTGGCTACTTGTACTGCAGCGCGGGCTGGATAAGGTTCTTGAATGTATTCGCCCATGATTTGATTCAAGGTGGCGAAGTTTTCGAGATCTTGCAAAAACACATTGAGCTTGATGGCATTTTGTAGCGAGGTACCAGCGGCTTCAGCTATGGCGGTCAGGTTTTTAAAAACCTGATGGGCTTGGCTTGCAAAATCAGCAGGTAACATCTCACCAGTGGCCGGATCTATGGGGATTTGACCTGAAGTGAATAAGGTGTTGCCATGTATGATGGCTTGTGAGTAAGTGCCAATGGCGGCTGGGGCTTGGTCAGTATTAATGATTTTTTTCATGATAAACTCTTTCTATGTCCAGGACTTCTTTGTGACTGCGCAGTTGATCCATCAGGTTTTGTGCATGTCTTTTGCTTTCAACTTCAACGGTGAACATCAATTCAGAAAAACCCGCGTCTTTGTCTTTTTGGTCAATGGTGACAATATTGACTTCCTCACCAGCAATCACTGAAGCCAAATTGGCCAAAACACCGGTGCGATTGACCACATTGACTTGAAGCATTGTTCGAAATACACCAGTGGTATTCACATTCCATCGACAATAAACTTTACGTTCTGGGGAGCTTCTCAATGTCTCATGCAGATTGACACAACCACTGCGGTGTATCACCACGCCCTTCGATGGACTGAGGTAGCCGGTGATGTCATCACCGGGTAATGGCATACAACAATTGGGGTAATTCACAATTGAACCTTCGGTGCCATCGATGTCCAGTGACTCCTTGGGTTGATACTCCTTATCCAGCTTACGCTGTTTCATCAAAGGCATCAGCTTTTTCGCCGCAATCGAGGGCAACAATTCCCCGTATGCAAACGATTTCAACAGTTCATCCATGCTGTTCAGCTGATAATGCTTTAAAACCCGCTTGATTGATCTTGGGTCTAATTTTTCAAAGGAATGTCCATAGGTATCCAATGCCCGATCCAACATACGATGTCCTAATACCAAAGCATCTTCGTCTTTAATGTCTTTTAACTCTTTTCGAATCGCAGTTCTGGCTTTACTGGTGACCACAACCCGCAACCATTCGGCACTGACCGTCAAACCTTTGGTGGTTTTGATGGAAACCGTGTCTCCAGTATCGAGTACCTGTGACAAGGTGGCTGGATTGCCATTGACACTGGCGCTTTCCGCGTGGGCGCCTACCGAGGTATGAATGGAGAAGGCAAAATCCAAAACGGTAGATTTGGCTGGCAATTGCACAATATCACCCTTGGGTGTAAACACATAAATTTCATCACTGCCCAAATCGCCTTTGAGGGTTTCATAAAATTCTAAAGAACTGGCAGAATCCTTTTGCAGCTTTAACAATGAATTCAACCAACTGCGTGCTTTGGTCAGTGACTTGGTTTGTTGGGCATTTTTGTGTTTATATAACCAGTGCGCAGCCACCCCGGCTTCTGAAACCTGATCCATTTCCTCGGTGCGAATCTGAACCTCTAGCTTCATGCCAAATGGCCCGGTTACCACTGAATGAATCGATTGATAGCCGTTTAATTTTGGTACCGCAATATAATCCTTAAATCCATTTTCGTTGGGTGGGTACAAATTATGAATGACACCCAATGCCAGGTAACATTGTGGCAGTTCCTTAACCACAATTCTGACGCCAAACAAATCATGGATTTCCTCGATGTCCACCTGCTTGGATTTGATTTTTTTGTAGGTACTGTAAGGTGATTTTTGCCGACCTGTAACCTCGGCGTGCATTCCTGATTCCAACAGCGCTTTTTCAATGTTCTTGCGGATTTTTTCTACGGCTTTCTTGCGATTGCCGGAAATTTTCACCGACGCATCATAAATGGCTTTGTATTGGTTGGGGTGCAGGGCTTTGAAAGCATGATCTTCCAGTTCATGCTGAATGTTTTTCAAACCCATCCTTTCTGCAATGGGCGCATAAACATCCAGGGTTTCCCGTGAAATTCTCCTTTGTCCCGACGTACTCATGGCTGAAATGGTGCGCATGTTATGCAGACGATCGGATAACTTGATGATGATCACCCGAATGTCATTGGCCATGGCGAACAACATTTTGACAAAAGTTTCAGCCTGGGCTTCTTTGAGGTTGCGGAATTTGAGTTTATCCAATTTGGTCACCGCTTCGACCAAATTGGCAATGTCCTGATTGAAATGCTCACAGATATCCGCAAAAGTGACATCAGTGTCTTCTATGGTGTCATGCAATATTCCAGCAATCAGGGTATCCAAATCGACCCGTAGCTCAGCCAAAATGATAGCAACAGTGATGGGATGGGTGATGTAGG
Source organism: Gammaproteobacteria bacterium (assembly GCA_030426705.1). Taxonomy (GTDB): domain Bacteria; phylum Pseudomonadota; class Gammaproteobacteria; order Xanthomonadales; family Marinicellaceae; genus Marinicella. The sequence continues at coordinate 1,980 of JAUHXW010000220.1, read as the reverse complement.
GTTCGCCGGATTTACGAATTTGTTGTTCGTGAGCGGCAGCACCATAATGCACCGCTTTTCTTAATTCGGCTTTTTCTTCGGGTTTGAGGTAGGAATTGGTTTTTTCTTTGAGCAGTTTGAAAGCAGCTTGTACCGCTTTGTGGCTCATGGTTTTGGATGTGAATGACAACTCACTCACATCCAGCACCTTTTTATTTGTTGTTTAGAATGAGTGCGATTACTCTGAGTCTTCATTGTCTTGAGTTTCAGCTGCGGCATTCCAGGCTTCCAACTCTCTGGCGCGCTTGGCTTCCAGTTCCAACTCTGCCAAAACTTCTTCGTTGATTTTCTCATCAGCAATTTCACGCAAAGCCAATACTGTTGGTTTGTCGTTTTCTTCTTCAACCATTGGCTCTTGTCCATTGGCAATCAATCGTGCGCGCTTGGCTGCCATCAATACCAAATCAAAACGATTAGGTACTTTTTCCAAACAATCTTCTACTGTGACTCGTGCCATATTATTTCCACTGTGTTCAAGCTAATCGCGCATTGTAATCAAAATCACCCAATAATTCAAAACAATATAACGTTACAAGGGCTAAAAATGACTACTTTTTCAATCCCCGGTCAGCCGCAATTTCAGCTTGACGTTCTTTGTCAGTAATCAAAGGTTCAAATTCGCCAATCAATGCATTGATTTCTGCCGCTTGGTAATAATCGAGCCCTTCATCTTTTTTCAGGTTGCGAAGAATCCTAACCGCGCGGTAATTACGGCCCATTAAATGTTCTTTTCTCGCCATGGCTTCACCAGCCTGCACCGGTTTCAAGGCGTTGTAATTAGCAATCGCCAATAAATCATAAAAGTGCGGATTATCGGGTTGCGAAAGCACCAGTTTCCTGATGTTTTTTATGGCTTGATCAATCCAGTCCAATGATTTGGATTGCAACAAAACTTTTGCCGTGGTTTCCAGCACCGTGTCATTGTCACCATTCCATTTCAGTAATTGGTCAATCTTTTGTTTGGCCTGTTGTGGGTTAATTTTGCTCAAAACTTCCACTTCAAGCAAATCGACTAAATGCATAACACTGGCATCGGCCTCAATGTTTTTCAGGGTTTTCAAAGCCACATCATGTTGATTTTCCTTGAATTGGTGCAAGGCCAAACCGTAATAATAAGCTGCTTGATGTTCAGTATTTGTTTTCAGCATACCCTGGTAATATTCAGTCAAATTGGCAAACTCATCAGCTGTTAACACCCGCAAGCGTTCTTTCACGAAATCATACATGATTGATTCCTTGTAGGGCTTTTGTGGAAAAGCTTTCAAGCGGTTTTTGGCTTCCGTGACCCGATTGACCGACAATGGATGGGTGCGCAAGTATTCAGGTAATTGATATCGAGGGTCCACCCGGTGTTTTTGCATCAATTTGGCAAAAAAATCAGCCATACCTTCTGGGTTCAAGCCAGCATTATACAAGGTGCTGATACCCACACGATCGGCTTCATATTCGTGATAACGGGTGAAATTGATGGCCATTTGTTGTTGCAAAGCTGACATACTGGCCGCAATCGCAATCGGTGCATCACCACTGCTGCTGGATTGGGCGGCAGCAAAAGCCGCCAGCATCCCCAACAAAATCGGCGCAGTGGCTTTTTGTTGTTTGGCCATCATGCGTGAAATGTGACGTTGATTAACGTGAGCAATTTCATGAGCCAACACACCGGCCAATTCACTTTCAGTTTCTGTTTCTAACATCAAGCCAGAATAAACCACCACCAAACCACCAGGATAAGCCGAGGCATTAATCACATCGGCGGGTACCATATAAAAATCAAAGGATTGATTGGGTTTATCCGAAAAAGCCGCAAGCCGATACCCCAAATGATAAATGTAAGAAGCCACCACTGGATCAGTCATCACAAAATTGTATTGGAACATTTGTTCCTTGATGCTTTGACGATATCGCTGTTCTTCTTCAGCAGACAGCACCTTATCTGCAGGA
>JAUHXW010000219.1 GCA_030426705.1 Gammaproteobacteria bacterium | reverse complement strand
TGGTGGCATGATTGAAGCAGCTTTTGCCAATCAGGAAAAAGAAGCTCGTTACAATGCTTTGGCTGAAATGCGTACAGCAGTGATGGCTCACTTTTGTCCTGAGGGCGAAGAGCATGGCAACGATCCAAAAGAAGTGGCTGAGTTGGTCGGTAAATTGGAAAAACAACATGTTCGCAGTAAAATCATTTCTGGCGCGCCACGTATCGATGGTCGTGACCCAACTCAAGTACGTCCGATTCATTGTGAAGTGGGCATTTTGCCACGAGTTCACGGTTCTGCCTTGTTCACCCGTGGTGAAACACAAGCCATTGTGGCCACCACTTTGGGTACCGGTCGTGATGCACAATTGATTGATGGCATCGAAGGTGAAACCAAAGATGACTTCATGTTGCATTACAACTTCCCTCCATTCTGTGTGGGTGAAGCGGGCTTTATGAGTGGTCCAAAACGCCGTGAAATTGGCCATGGTCGTTTGGCTAAACGTGGTTTGATGGCTGTGGTTCCAAGTGAAGAAGATTTCCCGTATGTGAAACGTGTGGTTTCTGAAATCACTGAATCAAACGGTTCAAGTTCAATGGCCTCGGTTTGTGGTTCGTCGTTGTCAATGATGGATGCCGGTGTACCATTGAAAGCACCTGTGGCTGGTATTGCCATGGGTTTGATCAAAGAAGACGACGGTTTTGCGGTATTGTCTGACATCCTGGGTGATGAAGACCACTTGGGTGATATGGATTTTAAAGTGGCGGGTACTGAAGATGGCATCACTGCTTTGCAGATGGACATCAAAATTGAAGGCATCACCCGTGAAATCATGGAAATTGCTTTGAAGCAAGCCACCAATGGTCGTAACTTTATTTTGGGTGAAATGAACAAGGTGTTGTCAGAAAGCCGTACCGAAATGTCGGCCTATGCACCACGTTTGGAAACCATTAAAGTTAATCCTGAGAAAATCCGTGACATCATTGGTAAAGGTGGTGCGACCATCCGTGCCTTGACCGAAGAAACCAACACCACCATCGACATCACTGATGAAGGCATTGTAACCATTGCTTCTATCAATCAGGAAGATGGCGACTTGGCCAAAAAACGCATTGAAGATTTGACTGCTGAAGTTGAAGTCGGTGCGGTTTATGAAGGTAAAGTGGTTAAAATCATGGACTTTGGCGCCTTTGTTAACCTGTTGCCGGGTCAGGACGGCATGGTTCACATCTCTGAAATCTGTCACGAGCGTGTCGCCAAAGTCACTGATAAAATGTCTGAAGGTGATATGGTTAAGGTCAAAGTTCTTGAAGTTGATAAACAAGGCCGAGTGCGTTTATCTATGAAAGCACTGGAACCAAAACCTGAAAAGAAAGACTGATTTTAAGTCTTTAAAATGTAAAAAGCCCGACAATTGTGCGGGCTTTTTTTGTTATGGGGTTATACCTCCCAGCCAAGTTTCTTAGCCAGTTTATTGGCTTTCTTTAATTCTTTCTGTGCTTTTTTCTCGTTATTTTCAAGTCGGTAAAGTTGTGCTTTTACCTGGTAGTATTTAACTGATTTATCGCGCTCTTCGAGATACTGTTCAAGGTATTTTTCTATTCGAACTTTGTCGGTTTCACTGCCATTGAAAGCAAGAAAGTGTGCATAATCAAGTTGTGATTCAGGATCCCCCTGGTCGGCAGCTTGTTTTAACCAATGTTCAGGTGTAAGGTTGGTATTATTCAAATGCTGGTTTTTGGTCAGTAAGTGATAGGCTTTACGTGCAGCTTTGGGGTGTCCTTTATCGGCAGCATAAACAATCCAGTCAATGCCTTTTTGTTTTTCAACTTTGCAGCCTTTCCCAGACAAAATGTTTTGTCCGAGTTGATATTGGGCATCGAGGTTGCCGTTTTGTGCTGCTTTTAACAGCCAGTCATTGACTGCTACGTCGTCTAACTTGACGTATCTGTTAACCAGTGACTGTGAACTGGCAGCCAGTGCATAGTAGTATTGCGCATCAGGGTGGCCCTTGTGTGCCAACTTTTCCAGTTTTTCCAGGTGTTGCTGATAAAGTTTAGTTAATTTCTTTTCATCATTCACTGGCAACTCATACTGAATGGTTTGTCTGGCTGATACTGGATAGGGTTCAACACCTTCTGCAAAACTCGCTTTAAATTTGAATCGTTCGACTGCTTCCAGCGTTACCTCGTCAAATATGCCTGCAGGTACAGATTCAATCACATAAATGTTTCTTGCTGACCCGTCAGGATAAACCTCAAAACCTACGCGAACCCAGCCTTGTGTGCCTCTTCTGTATTCAGACATGGGGTATCTGGGTGCTGGTCGATTGATGATTTGAATGTTGAATTCTTTTTTGTTGTCACTTGGGTCTTTGGCTTGATAGCTTATCGGCGCCAATTTACTGTAAATGGCATCATCGCCAAAGTTATTTTTAACAACCTCTGCTGCTGTTTTCGCTTCATCCAACTCTTCTTTTGTCAGTTTTTTCTCAATTTCATCAACCAGGTTAATCAAGTCAGCATTGTTTTCATAATCAACCAGCTGTGCCCAACCGTAGGCTTTTCCATAGTCTATGAGAGTGCCTTGACCTTTGAGGTACATCACTGCCACATTGTACCTGGCCTGGGAATTACCTAATTGAGCCAGTTCCAAGTATTGTTCAAATGCTGATTCATAGTTTTGATTTTCATAAGCCTCATTGGCGTCAATGATGTCAGCTTGAATAACAGTATAAGAAAAAAATAAGCAGAAGGCGGTCAACCATTTTGACCCGTTCTTAATGAGTTTCATGGGCGTTTACATGTGTAAAAAAGAAAAAATATTATATCAGAATAAAATATGAAAAAGCAGGTGTGTTTTCGGTTGTTTTTGGATTAACAGTGTATTATTGCTTGGTATAATAGCGTTTTGACCTTCATTAAAATTGACATGAATTCACCACAACCTGTTTTCACACCACTCAGAATTGCTTTGATGACAGCCATCATTTTATCTAATGCTTTGGCTGTAATCAGTTTAATGCTGAAACCACAGCCCTGGGCAGAAGCTCTTGGCGTTTTTTCCATTGTATTTATCATGCTGTTTGTATTTGTGATTTTGTTGGAGCTGGTGTGGATGCATCATCGCAGCAAAACCATTACAGATGTGAAAATCAAAAAAAAATATCGCTGGGCTAAAATCATCTATGCTTTTCTGTTTGGCTTTGGCTTTGTGATTGCTTATGTGGTATTGATGACTTAATATTTTTACAAAGGTTTTGATTAAATCTTAAGGTACTCAGTTAAAATAATCAGAATATAATTACAGGAAGGTCTTATGAAGAAGCTACTCGTCATTATTTTAGTCATGGCATTGACGGCTTGTGCCACCAGCCCCACTGGCAGAAAACAGCTGATATTAATTGGTGATCAACAAATGAATCAAATGGGTGTCACCACTTTTCAGCAGATGAAAACATCACAAAAAGTCTCAAACAACCGCAATAAACAGGATTATGTGCAATGTGTGTCGTTTGCTATCATCAATGCCTTGCCCCAAAACTGGCGTGAACAAAACTGGGAAGTGGTGGTTTTTGAAGATGACAGTGCCAATGCTTTTGCTTTGCCTGGTGGTAAAATAGGTGTTCATACTGGCTTGTTGAATGTCGCAGAAACACCCTCACAGTTAGCTGCAGTTCTGGGTCACGAAGTGGCACACGTGTTGTCCAGACATGGTTCAGAACGGGTTTCGATTCAACTGGCAGCCCAGGCAGGTATGCAGGTGGCAGACATCATGAGTCGGCAAAAAGTGGAAGGTTCAAGAGAACGACAAATGCTGATGGTTGGTTTGGGTTTGGGTGCTCAGGTTGGGGTGATGTTACCTTTTTCCCGCGAACATGAGAAAGAAGCTGATCGCCTGGGTTTATACTTGATGGCTTCCGCAGGATTCGATCCAACTCACAGCATAAATTTGTGGCAAAACATGGACAAAGCTTCACAAGGGAAAAGGCCACCAGAGTTTTTATCAACCCATCCGGAACCCAAAAACAGAATAGCCAAGCTAACCAAATTCATGGGAAAAGCGCTGGAATATGAACAGCAGGCCCAGTCTCAGGGACTGAATCCACAATGTAGCTTGTAGGTCAGGATTAAAGAGATTTTTGCCCATTGGCTCAGAATCGAGTGTGTCTTTTACTAAAACCTTCTGGGCCATCATTACTCAATGTTGGCCTCAATTTGTTTCTGCCCATCAATCAAACTTTTGAGTTCATTAAAGGTGGCATTCAGCAAACCTCCCTGGGATGCAAACTCGAGGTTCTCTGTCCAGGCCAATTCATGTGCAGCAAAGAGCTCATCACCCTGGTTCATCATTTCATAAATGTTGGTTTGGTTCTCCAATGCAGTTTTGAAAAACTGTGCATCGACCAATTGTTTGCTGCCATCAAGTGCCGACCGCAAACCGCTGTCGCTGTGGTAGCTTTGTGGGAACAATCCGGTGACCAAATACCGCAGCAGTTTTCTTTGGTTGAGGTAGTCGAAAGTTGATTTGGACAGGGCAGAATCGTTAATTCTCGCTGAGTTGTTGGTGATGAGTTTTCGATAAATTTGTTGTTGCAAACGATTAACATGTTGCAAAAAAGCATCATTGAGCTGCGTTTTTAATTCCTTCATTTCATCAAAATAAATATATTCCAATGGATCGGATTCAATGCCTGAGAGCCAGCTTTGCCAATTGTTGTTGATGACTTTATTGATGTCGGCTTTTTGCGCTGTCAAAAAAGTCAAACGGTTGGGCAACAAGCCAAAAGTCCCACGATCGAGGGTGGTGTTGATTTGCTTGCCAACAATGCTTAATGGGCAGCTCATGTCCAGTGTTTCCTGGTTGTTTTCACCGAACAAATACACGTGGCGTTGTTCGCTGATTAATTGTTGAGAAAAAATTTTGTTCTCCCCAAATAGACCGTTGAGTTCAAGCGACAATTGGCCTTCAAAATTGGCAATTTTATTGTTATCAAGATGGGTGGGAGCCGTTTTTCTGTGTTGCCATTGCACATTGTCATAGCAAATACTCAACTCACCCAAACCAAATTGTGATGCCAATTTGACATGATTAGGAAATAAATTAAGTAATTCGAGGTTAGGCTCAAGCTCGATAAAAGCACCACATGATGTGGTCACATCACAAGGCGCAATGACCATGTCTTTAGGAATATAATTGGTTTTTTGGTCCATAGAGCCAAACAAATTAACATCGGTATTCTCATGTAATTGTTCTTTGGCATATTGTGAG
>JAUHXW010000218.1 GCA_030426705.1 Gammaproteobacteria bacterium | reverse complement strand
GTTTTGTTGTATCCAATAGCAAATCATCAAGTGCTATATCAGTGGTGATGGTTTCGGTGGCGTAATTGGTTAAATCGGGCAGGTTTATTGCGGAAATCTTGACTGGATTAAAGTCCTTGATGGCCAATTGGCAACTGAGTTGGTTGCCTTCTCTGGCGGTTTTGTTGCGATGAGATATCCTCAGTTTCAGTTTATTTTGAGCAAAGTCCAGCGAGACTATTTCAACCAGACTCGGAAGATTCTGCAGGTCTTTTCTGGGCACAGATGAACCACAAGCAACTAAAGTAAAGGCCAAGCTATAAATGAGTAAGTTTTTTGTTTTCATATTATTTATTGAGTTTAGGGTCTAAGGCATCTTGTAATGCGTCGGAAAAAAGGTTGAATGCAATGACCAGTATAAACAACAGGCCAGAGGCAACAATGAAATTATTGAAATAACCCGCTTGTATGTCATTGGTGGCTTCAGCAATCATCAAACCCCAACTGATGCCTCCTTTAACACCCAGGCCCAGAAAGCTCAGTATGACTTCGGTTTTAATGGCAGCGACGAAGGTGATGGTGGCTTGAATAATCATTAAATGACTGGTGTTGGGGATGATATGTTTGAATAATATCAATACCTGTTGTTGACCAATGGCATGAGCAGATTCAACGAATTCCATGTGCTTGAGTCGAATGACTTCTGCACGTACAACCCTGGCTGTTTCCGTCCAAAACACCAAAATCATCGCCAGATGCATGGCAAAAACCAGTTCGCTCATGGCATAGGCCATGGCTGCTACAAATAGATAGAAAGGTATGGAGTCCAGTACGCCCATCACCCACAACAGGCAGGAATCTATCCAACTGTTGTGTTTGAAGCCAGCAATTGCCCCAAAAATGGTGCCGAGAAATGTGGCACACAACGCCACCAATAACCCCACTTCAAAAGCCACTTTGGTGGCGTAAATACCGCGGTTGGCAATATCTTGTCCTATGGCGTTGGTGCCCAGCCAATGGTCGAGAGAAGGTGGCTGATGAAAGGCATCACTGGTTTGACTCCAGTCCAGCCCCCATATTCCAAACCAAACACCCAATGAGATGATGAAGTAAATCATAACAACCAATAAGCCAGTTATACCCCAATGGTCATTTTTAAAACGCCACCAGGCACGACTAGTTGGGCTTTGCGCTTCCTTGATATCAGGCGTTGTGTTCACTGACAGGCTCATGCCACTTGCCTCGAGTCAATGCGTGGGTCAAACACCCGATACAAGATTTCTGCGACTAACAACACCAACACAAAAAGAACCGAGGTCAGACCTATCACGGCTTTGAGCACTGGCTGGTCGCCTGCAACAATGGCATCATATGTCATTAAACCCACACCAGGAATACCAAAATAACTTTCGATCAACAACGAACCACTGACCACAATTAATGGAATAGAAAACATCACCCGGGTAATGATCGGAATCATGGCATTTTTTAACATCAATTGATAAGTTATGTTGCGAGATGTATGTCCATAGGCTTTGGCGGTCATGATGTAATCCTTGTTCATTTCCTCAACCAGAACAGCCCGATAAAAGCGGGTGTTGTAACCCAATGAAACAAACAGTGTGGCCAGTGTAGGGACAGTCACATAATACAGGTACAGCGTCATGCTGAATTGGTCTTCGGCGTTTTTCATATTCCAGCCACGCACGGGAAACCAGTCTAGCCCGTAGCTGGAAGAAAAAATGATTTGGAAAGCGATGATGACAATCAAAAAAGAAATGCTCATACCAATCACTGCAAAAGTCATGATGGATTTGTCTGGCCAGCGACCTCGGTGTTGTGTGGCTTTAAGTGCCAGCATCACAGCCAGCACATTACCAAGGATAAAACCAGGGAGCATCAACAACAGCGAAACGGGCATGGATTGCGCCAGCATTTCTGTGACTGGGCGGTCTTTCATCATAGACAGACCAAAATCAACGGTCAACAACTCTCGCAGGTAATCAAGATAACGCCATATAAATGGTTGGTCATAACCTAAATATGAACGCATGTTGTCAATGTCTTGTTGCGTAGGGTTTTTACCTAATAACTCATAGGTTAGGTCAGGACCAAAATAAACCATCAGCAAAAAAGCCACCAGGGTCACGCCAATAACCAGTGGCAAAACACCTATCAACTTTTTTAGCACAAATTGCCAGATATTCATTCCTTAATGATGTCTACGTAACGCAGGTGAAAACCACCAACTATTTCCCGATCTGGAAAAGTGATGACATTTTTGTGCCACAGGTGAATTTTATTGCGAGACAATCCAGAAATGACCACACAGTCATCAATGACCATTTGATTCATTTGTCGATACAGGGCAGTTCTTTCTGGAGATGGTTGTAATGTGCGGGATTGTTCAAAAAGCGCATCAAATTCTGGATTTTGGTAGTTGAAATTATTTTGTCCTGGGGTGGCATTGGGGCCGTAGAACATTTGTAAGGTATTTTCAGCATCGGGATAATCAAGTGTCCAGCCCATAAAGAAGAAGGGGGCTTGACGTTTTTTTACTGCCTTATTGAATTGCCCAAAATTTGGATAGGGTTTGTATTTAATCAAACTGGATGGATAGCCCATTAAGGTCATAAAACCACGCATTTGCTCATAAAATTGTTTTTGCAGTACGCTGCCAGAAACATGGTATTCAAACACTGGTAAATTTTCTGAGGTCCAGCCATGTTCTGCCAACAAAGCCCTGGCGCCAGCAATGTCCACTTCCACTGAATCGTTACTTAAATTTGGGTCAAATTCGGGCACACTGGGCGGTATGATGCCAGGGAATACTTTTCCCAGACCAAAATAAAAAGCCCGGTTTTTTTGTGACCAATTGTGGGCTTTGCGAATGGCGCAACGTAAGGCATGATTGTTTTTGTTTTGTACTTCGTCTGCACTGATGCCAAAATCTGGATCCAACATATTGAATCCGTGATACACAAACCCTGCTTCCAAGCCATAATTGAAATGGTATTGTTCAGTGATCTGTGGATGCAATTGCAAAGGTTCTTGCTGCATGATGACTGTGTTTTGTTTGTCTTTGGGCACAGTGGTGTAGTGAATTTCATTGCCTTTGGTAAAAGAATGCCAACGTGATGAGGTTTCTTTGATGAAATGGACTTCGAGTTCATCTATAAAAGGAGGCGATTGTTCATGCAGTTGTTCAATACCCAAATCACTGTGTAAAGCTGGGTCATAACCTTCAAAGTATATGTCCAGTGGTTCTGTCCTGAAGTCGGGGTTTTTCATCAGGTAGGCGACTTCAGAGTCGAACTTTTTTAGAATAAACGGTCCTGAACCAATAGGTTTTGAGCCAAATTCCTGTCCCAGCTTTTCAACCACTTCTCTTGGAGTGATGGCGGCAAATCCCATGGCCAAAGTGTACGTCAATTGTGGGTAAGGTGCGGTTAACTGGATTTGTATGGTGTAATCGTCAAGTGCTTGCAAGCCAACAATTTCAGTGTCATAGTCAGCGCCATTGTCTTGCCACTCATCCAATCCCACAATTTTCCCTTGCCATAACCAGGCGCCGGTGCCTCCATTTTTAGGGTCAAAGGAGCGCATGATTGAATAAACAAAATCCTGGGCTATGACTTCCCGGCCCTGACCTTCCACGAAAGCGGGATGGTCAGTGAATTTGACATTGGGTTTGATTTTGATGGTATAAGTCAGGCCGTCCTCACTGATTTCAGGCAGGGCAGTGGCCAAATTGGGTTTCAATTCATACGGTCTTTGCAGGTATTTGTAGGCATACAGCGTGTCAAAGATATTGACTACCAACAGGTTACTGTAAACGGTTGATGCCTTGATGGGATCCAAACTGTTGGGTCGATCATCCTCTGAGTGTCGGTAGACTTTTTTAGTGGAATCAGATGTGAAGCCAGTTTGTTCTGGGCTATCTGGTTGGCAAGCCAACAATAACAACGCCAGCAGCCAAATCAGCAATAATTTGATTCTCATCTATGGTGCACTCGGAAAAGACAATGCAAAGATTATAACGCTTCAGCTGATTATGGTAAACTGAACTCATGACTGAAGACTCTGGAAAATTCAAAAACTTTGGTGAGTTCTACCCTTTTTATTTGGGTGAACATCAGCACACTGTGTGTCGTCGCTTGCATGTGGTGGGTTCATTTTTGGTGCTGGTGGTATTGGTTTATGCCATGGTCAGTCAGCATTGGAAATTTTTGTGGTTGTTACCCTTTATTGGTTATGGTTTTGCCTGGATTGGACATTTTTTCTTTGAAAAAAACCGACCAGCCACATTCAAATATCCGTTGTACAGCTTTATGGGTGATTGGGTGATGTTGTGGCAAGTGTTGACTGGAAAAATTAAATTTTAAGTTTACCCCAAGTGATTCGCTGGTGTCCCAGTAAATCTTGTTGGTGTTGAATGCCTACAAATCCAGCATTTTTCATAATTTCAGCAACAGCCAGGTGTTGTTGCCAACCATGTTCAAACATCAAGATTCCTTTGGTCGACAAGTAATTTTTTGCTGCTGCACATATCGCCTCATAAGCAGCCAATCCATTGTTGGCTGCCACCAGGGCATTGATAGGTTCATATGATAAGTCACTTAAATGCGAATCATTTTCAGCAATATAAGGTGGGTTGCTCACAATCAGGTCAAAGTTCTTATCTGTAATGGATTCGAACCAATCTGAATGTTGAAATGTAACGGTACTGATGCCGTTGTTTGTGGCATTATTCCTAGCGGTGTCTAATGCTTGTTTTGATACATCAGTAGCCAGGATGGTTGCTTGGGGTAAAAGTGTGGCCAAAGCCAGGGCAATGGCACCACTGCCCGTGCCCAAATCCAGAATTTTTTTGGGTTGTAAATTCAGCTGATCAACTGTTTCAATAATCAGTTCAGTTTCGGGTCTGGGGATCAGGGTATGTTCATTGACCTTTAAGGTTAGAGTCCAAAAGGCTTTTTCGCCAGTGATGTAGGCCAGCGGTTTACCCTTATTGAGTTCATTGACCCATTGGTTGAGTTGATTGACTTGCTGTTTTGAAAGATTAGCGTGTTGATTAGCGTAGAGCCAGGCTGAATTTTTATCCAATAAATGACAGACCAGATATTTCAGGTCTGTCATTGATGATTGACTGGATTGAGTCTGGCTGTTCAGCCAGTCTGAAATGGTTGTCAATGCCTTCGTTTAACCGAAGCTACCGCCAAAAACTTTGTCTTGTACTTTATCTGCGCTGTCGAAGCCGCCAGAACTGAGTACGTCACTTTCAAAAGGTACCGAGTTGATGA
>JAUHXW010000217.1 GCA_030426705.1 Gammaproteobacteria bacterium | reverse complement strand
ATACAGCTGGATAGCGGCTTCATTGCTTTCACGGACTTCCAACCACATGTGTTTGGCATGGTTGATGCGGCTGATAAGTAACAATCGATGCAACAGTTGAGAGGCTATGGATTGTCGCTGGAATTTTGGATTAACGCTGATGTTTAGAAGGTTGGACTCTTCAAAACCTATCATCAAAAAGGCATAACAGATAATTTCTTTGGGATTTGTCTCAAAACAGCCTTTGATGCATTGGTAGCCTGCTTGTTGACAATTTTGCATGGTTTTCAATGGCCAGGGATTGGGGTAGACCATTTGTTCAATGTCCATGATTTGCGGCCAGTCTTGGTCTGAAATTTTTGAGAAAATAATTTTATTTTTCAAGATGTTGTCACGTTTGTTTGATGTGGAGAATGTACATTGAAGACCGGTTGTATTATCATACATGAATCTGTCGGATGGTAAAGACCAAGATCCGAAAACAAGCAAAGAACCACCCAAGCATAGGAGACTTATGGTTGAATCAGTACCCAATGAGGCCACAGAAAAAGACATCTCAGCCTTAAGTGATGCGCTTAAAGAAGAGCGCATGGGTGCAGTGACGCGCATCATTAATGGTATACCGGGAGCCGAGGTGGCACTGTTCCTGGAGTCTCTACCTGGCGATAAACGACAGGCTGTTTGGGAATTGGTCGATGAATCTACCCAAGGTGAAGTGTTGGTTTCCTTGCATGACGAGGTGCGGGACAGTCTGATTGAGAGCATGGATACCGAACAATTGGTTGAGGCCACTCGGGACCTTGATCTTGACGACATGGCTGACATCATTGTTGACTTACCGGAAGAAGCATCCAATCAATTGATTTTGTCGATGGACAAAGCTTCAAGGGATTTGTTGAACCAGGTTTTATCCTATGATGAGGATTCTGCCGGTGGTTTAATGAATCCGGAAGTGGTGACTGTCAGAACTGATGTCACGGTTGAAGTGGTTAAAAGGTATTTGCAATTTCGTGGATCTGTACCAGCGCCGGTTGGAGATTTGTTTGCTGTAGGTCGAAAAGGTCACTACAAAGGGAGGGTGCCGCTGGAAACACTGATAACCTGTGATCCCAAAACACCCATTAAGGACATCCTGGATGAAGATGCCCCTGCCATTTTAGATAAAACCCCTGCCAGTGAAGTGGCACAGGATTTTGAGCATAATGACTGGATTTCTGCGCCGGTGGTGGATGACAAAAATATTCTGATAGGCCGCATCACCATCGATGATGTGGTCGATGTGATTCGTGAAGAAGCAGAACGATCTGTGATGCGGATGGCTGGATTGAATGAAGAAGGCGATATGTTTGCACCCATTTTGGTTTCCTCTCAGCGTCGAGCCATCTGGTTAGGAATTAATTTATTGACTGTTTTGTTGGCAGCTTTTGCCATCGGTTTCTTTGAGGAGTCAATCAAGCAAGTGGGCGCACTCGGTGTATTGATGCCGGTGGTGGCATCCATGGGGGGCATTGCCGGTTCGCAAACCTTGACCTTGATGATTCGTGGTATGGCCACTGGTCAGGTGGGCAGCGGTAACATCAGGGATCTGTTGGGTCGTGAATTCATGATTGGTGTGATTAACAGCATCATTTGGGCCATTGTACTGGCTGCTGTAATCGTGCTCTGGTTCAAGGATTATGATTTGGGGATGGTGATTGCCATGGCTTTGGCTGTTAATCTGGTGGCAGGCGCTTTGGCTGGTGTGGTGGTGCCAGTGATTTTGCGTAAAATGAGCATTGATCCGGCGATTGCCGGTGGTGTGGTTTTGACTACGGTTACTGATTTGGTAGGCTATGTTTCCTTTCTGGCCTTCGGTACCTGGTTGCTACTCAGTTAAAAACCACTTTTTCCCGAACATAGGAGGGCTGGATGTCAATGATGTTTTGAGCTCGTGAGGAAAACTCAACTTCAGCAATGTCCAATAAGGTGATGGCATCAGGTAGCAAGTCATCACAGACTTCAACTTGTTCACGGACCGCAACCATCGATTTAAAAGCACTGCCTACACAAACATCAAAGCCGTCGGTGTTTAATGCCTCTGGAGCACAAATCGCATCGGCTGACAATCTGATTAATAGTTCGTCTTTTGTTTCAAAAGCAGCCCAATAAACTTCCCCCATGCGGGCATCATTGGCCACCAATATACGTTGTTGCTGTTCGGTATCGCGAAACCAGATTTGATGCGCCAAATTTTTTAAAGTTGATACAGGTAATACGGGGACATCCAATGCCAAAGCCAGCCCTTGTACAACAGAAGTGGCAATGCGCACGCCAGTAAAAGCACCTGGTCCTTGCCCAAATACAATGCCATCAATATCGGTTTTACGTAAACCTTGTTGATCCAGCAAAGCTTGCAAGTAACCCAAAACCAGTTCAGCGTGCTTTTGCGGTGCAACTTGCTTTAATTCAGTGGCATTTCCTTGATGCAACAAAGCGACAGCACAATTTTCTGTAGAAGTTTCAATGGCTATTAGGTTCATGATTAATGATTAATGTATGAAAAGTACTTTTATTTTCCTGTGAGAAGTCACTTGAATACAAACTTCTATTTAATGTTGTTGGTGATAAAATAAGGGTTTTATTATAGTGATTTGACATGAGATTTGTGGTTTTTGTGGGTTTGTTGTTGCAACTTTCTGTTGCTGTGGCCAGTGATTATTTTCTGAAATTCAAAGGCAAGCCAGTACAAGGTGCTTTGATCATTGCGCAAACCAACCCTGAGGCCAAGGTGACGATTGATGGTGAACAAGTGGCTATGACTGAAGAAGGATACTTTATTTTTGGCTTTGGACGATTTGATGATAAGAACAAAAACATCAGTATCGAATACCAAGATCAATCATACCAAACCACAGTGCCGGTTCAGGCCAGGGAATTCCCCACTGAACGCATCGATGGTTTACCACCATCCAAAGTCAACCCACCTGACGAAACGCTGGCACGAATCAGTAGAGAAACCAAACAAGTCAAAGCAGCCAGAGCAGTCTGGTCAGAGCAAAAAGCTTTTCTTGAAGCATTTATCTGGCCAGCCGAAGGCCGGGTCAGTGGTGTCTATGGTTCAAGGCGCATTCTCAATGGCGAACCCAAGCGCCCACATTATGGCATGGACATCGCCAATGTCACAGGATCGCCGGTGGTCGCTCCTGCCAGTGGCGTGGTGACCATGGCAGTCAACGACCATTACTACACCGGCGGCACCATCATCATCGATCATGGTTATGGCTTGAACACCACCTATTTGCACCTCAGTCAGGTCAATGTCAAAGAAGGTCAAGTCATTGAACAAGGTCAAAAAATCGGCGAAATCGGTGCCACAGGCCGAGCCACTGGCCCGCACTTGGACTGGCGTTTGAATATTGGTACATCGCTGAGACTAGATCCGCAGTTGGTTATTCCTGCCAAACCACAATAAGCCCCGTCAATTACTGAGTTTGATTTCATGGCAAAAGCAAAACAACGCAGCTTTTTTGCACGAATCAGGCGCTGGATTTTGTGGTTGCTGAGTATTTGGTTGTTCACAACAATGTCGCTGGTTTTGTCATTGCGCTGGTTGAATCCTCCCACGACGGCATTTATATTACAAAGACATTACAGCCATGATCACAAACCCATCACAATTATTCATGAATGGCGTGATTTTTCAAACATTTCACCCTCGCTGGCGCTGTCTGTGATTGCCTCTGAAGATCAGAAGTTCGTGGATCATTGGGGTTTTGACATAGCAGCCATTCAACAAGTGATTGAAAACGGGCAAGCGGGTAAGAAAATGCGGGGCGCCAGCACCATCAGCCAACAATTGGCCAAAAACTTGTTCCTGTGGCCGGGGCGGAATTGGGTCAGAAAAGGACTGGAAGTATATTTTACCGGAGTCATTGAACTGATGATTCCCAAAAGACGCATTCTTGAATTGTATTTGAATGTGGTGGAATTTGGAGATGGCATATATGGCGCAGAAGCCGCGGCCCAGAAATTTTTTGGCGTTTCTGCCAATGCATTAAACCGCACTCAGGCAGCTTTGCTTGCTGCTCGCCTACCTGCTCCGAAAAGCTACCAAATCAATCCACCTTCAGAGTATATGAAAAATAGAGCTAACTGGATTCAAAACCAGATCAGACAATTGGGTGGTGAGGCTTACTTTGAACGATTGTGAATTGTGCTTACTTTTGAGCAATCATGTAAAATCAGCAAATGGTTAGAGTACCGAAATTTTTAGAAACAATTCCTCATACCCGCTTTTTTGAGGCTATTTTTGTGATGTTCTAAGGTTGAAAATGATAAAAAACTTAACTGTCGTACAGACTACCTTTACTTGCATCGAAATTGATTTCGCCAATAGTAAGAAGAATTCCTACAGATGCTAAGTATTATCTTCAAAAGGCTGCTTTGGGGTATTCCCGTGCTGTGGTTGATTTTGACCTTGACCTTTTTCTTGCTTCGAGCGGCTCCAGGTGGGCCATTTGATCAGGAGCGTGAATTGCCGGCTGAAGTGGAACAATTGGTGGCGCAGAAATATCAATTGGATCAACCTCTGATCAATCAATATGGCAATTACCTGAAATCTGTACTCAGTGGTGATTTGGGGCCTTCTTTTCAATATGCCGATTATTCGGTTAATCAGTTGATTGCTTTGGGTTTGCCGGTTTCTTTGAAGATTGGTTTTTATGCCTTGTTATTGAGTCTGATCTTGGGTGTTTCACTGGGTGTGATTGCTGCCAGTTTTGCCAATCGCTGGCCTGATTTGGTGGCGATGATTGTGGCAGTGATTGGCATCAGTACGCCTAATTTTGTGATAGCGCCGTTGTTGATTTTGTGGCTGGCAGTTTATTGGCAATGGTTACCTGTTGGTGGTTGGCAGGGTGGTGAGTGGTGGTATCTGGTGCTGCCAGTGGTGACTCTTAGCTTGCCATACATTGCGGCCATAGCTCGTTTGGTGCGGGGTGGCTTGTTGGAAGTATTGCATCAACCATTTATTCGCACTGCCCAGGCCAAAGGAATGAGCGGACAAGTTGTCTTGTTCAAGCATGCTTTGCAGCCCGCAATATTGCCGGTAGTCAGTTATCTGGGGCCAGCAGCGGTGGGTTTGATGACTGGTTCGGTGGTGATTGAACAAATCTTTGGTATTCCGGGCATGGGTCGGTATTTTGTGCAAGGTGCTTTGAATCGCGATTACACTTTGGTGTTGGGTGTGGTGCTGGTGATTGGTTTGATGATGCTGTTTTTCAATTTGTTGGTGGACTTGTTGTACCGCTTGCTTGATCCAAGGGTGCAGTCCAC
>JAUHXW010000216.1 GCA_030426705.1 Gammaproteobacteria bacterium | reverse complement strand
TCTGATCCACCAGGTGGCGTAAGTTGAAAACTTGTAACCACGGCGGTATTCAAATTTTTCCACCGCTTTCATCAAGCCAATGTTGCCTTCCTGAATCAAATCCAGGAACTGCAAACCCCGGTTGGTGTATTTTTTGGCAATCGAAATCACCAAACGCAAGTTGGCCTCAATCATTTCTTTCTTAGCGCGTCTTGATTTGGCTTCGTTAACCGTGATGTTGCGGTTGATGGTTTTGATTTCTGGAATGGTCAGAGAATAAACGCTTTCAATGCGAACCAGTTTTTTCTGTAAACCGATGATTTCATCCTTGTATATTTCCAGCATGGTAACTGCGTCACCACCGTCGGCAATGCGTTGGTCAACCCAGGTCAAATCAGTTTCCTTGTTCATAAAGGATCGGATAAAGATTTGTCTTGACAACTTACATTGTGAAACAGCTATGTCCAGTATCTTGCGTTCTATTCTGCGAATTTGATCTTGTCCCGATTTAACGTCAAAAATGATGTCCTGCATGGTGACAGGTGCAAATTTAAACTCAACCAAAATATCGGCAATTTGGCGCATGTAATTTTTTTGCTTTTTATCGCCAATCCCGCTTTTGTCAACGGAATCCTGAAATTTCTTAAATAGTTTTTCAACCGCTTTGATGCGTTTGGTCACCTCGTCGAAATCAAGACCTTGATCGATTTCTTCCTCTTCTTCGTCTTCATCTTCATCCACAGGATCGGTTGGTTTTTTGACCTTGGGAATCACCGCTTCGGTGTGTGGATCATAAATGTCGGTGATGAATTGTTCGATCTTCAGGTTTTCATCCAAAACATCCTGAAAATATTCCAACACAGTTTTGATGGTGTGTGGAAACAGGAACGAAGATTCCATGATCAGGTGATCACAGCGCTCGATTCTTTGTGCAATGGCAATTTCGTCTTTACGTTCAAGAAGCTCAACAGAGCCCATTTCACGCATATACATTCTGACCGGATCAGTGGTTCGACCAATGCTGGGGTCAACTGCTGAAAGCACGGCAACCGCTTCTTCAGTGGCTGTATCATCGTCTTCTTTAGCGGCAGAATCATTCAAAATGATGCTGTCCTCATCAGGTGCTTCTTCAAGAACCTGAATGCCCATGTCATTGATCATCTGGATGATGTCTTCGACCGAATCTGTTTCGATGATGTCATCAGGTAGGTGGTCATTGACTTCTGCGTAAGTGAGGTAGCCTTGTTCCTTGCCTTTCAGAATCAGTAATTTGATTTGTGAAGTCTGTTTGTCAGTTGCCATATCGTATTTTTCTATTGATGTCTTTGGTGCAATAATTGCACCAGTGTTTGTTTCTCTTCGTTACTCAAGCCTGTGTGTAACTGTTTTTCTCTTAAACGGTTTATTTCCTGCTGAGAGGTCATTTTCTGCAAATATTTCACCAAATCATTGAATTCAAGGTGCTTTTGCTGATCATCCAAGTGGTCATACATCCGCATCAGTTGACCCAGATATTTGCTGTATTCAGAATCCCTGAAGTGCTCTAACATTGCCGCTGAGCTAATGTGGGGGTTCGCGTTGAAAATTTCAACGATTTTATCAACTATTTCAACACCTTTAAACGATAATTTGTGCAAGTTGAGTGCCTGGGGCATTTTTGCGCACAAATTAGGTGAATTCATTAGCAAACTGATGAGTTTGCGCAGTGGATTTTCACCATGTTGAGTCTGTTGTTGTTTTGGTTGATTGAACACTTGTGGTCTGGACTGTTCAATCCCGGATATTTCGGCTATCTTTTTGCCCATGATTTGTTTGAAATTACCTTTGGGCAGTTGATTGATGTACGGTTGCGCCTTATCAAACAATTGAGCTTTGCCATCCAAGCTGTTGAGGTTGATGTTTTTACTGAGAATCTGAATCAACAAGTCGGAATAAGCCACAGCATCGTTGATTTGCTCATGAAATGCTTCAGCGCCAAACTTGGTCACATAACTGTCTGGGTCTTCTTTTTCAGGTAAAAACAGAAAGTCAATGATCTTGCGGTCCAAATAAAGTGGTAATGCAGTTTTCAGTGCTTTTTCAGCTGCTTGAACACCTGCGCTGTCTCCGTCAAAACAGAACACAATGCGATCCCAGCTTTTGAACAGCGTCTGTATGTGTTGTGCCGAAGTCGCTGTGCCCAAAGTGGCCACTGCATTTTTGATGCCTTTTTCGTGTAATGCAATCACATCCATGTAACCTTCGACCACCAATATGTAAGGCTCATTACTGTGTTTTTTGGCCAGGTGTAAACCATACAGTTCATTGCTTTTATGAAACAGCTCGGTTTCTGGTGAATTCAGGTATTTGGGTTTTTGGTCGGCTTCGATGGCACGGCCGCCAAAAGCAATCACGCGACCACGGCGATCGTGAATGGGGAACATCAATCGATTGCGGAATTTGTCATAGGTCTGATTGCGTTCATTGTCTGTGGTTAATCCGGTTTTTTTGAGCAAATCTTGTTCATTGAGTTCAAACCGTTTAGACAAACCATCCCATTCGTCCAAGGCATAACCTAATTGAAAGATTTGGGCTGTTTGCCCAGAAATGCCGCGGTTTTTTAAATATTCAATCACATGACTTGCTGCTTTCAGTTGATGTCTGAATATTCTGGTCGCTTTTTCGGTGACTTCAAATAAGTTACTGTTGGTTTTTTGGGTATAACTGCCTGCTTGTTGTGGCACTTCCATGCCGGCCTTTTGCGCCAGGTCTTTGACCGCATCAACAAAATCCAGTCCTTCATAATCCATTAAAAAGCTGATGGCCGTGCCATTTTTGCCGCAACCAAAACAATGATAAAACTGCTTTTGTTGACTGACGGTGAATGAGGGTGTGTTTTCAGCATGAAAAGGGCACAAGCCCGAATAATCCTTACCGGCTTTTTTTAAATGTACACGGGGGCTGACCACTTCATAAATATCAACTTTATCAAGCAGATTTTCTATGAATTCCTTGGGTATGAATGCCACTGGTTATGCGCAGCCGCAAAAGTGGCTTATGATAAAGCAGCCTTAACGATTTGGCTGACCTGTCCCATATCAGCCTGGCCTGCAACCTTGGCTTTAACTTGTCCCATGACCTGGCCCATGTCTTGCATGCCAGAGGCGCCGGTTTGGGTGATGACTTCCTGTACAATGGCTTGGACTTTTTCAGCAGAAAGCTGCTCAGGCAGGTAACTTTCCAGGATTTTGATTTCAGACAGTTCCTGTTGTTCAAGGTCTGCTCGTTCAGCTTGGGCATATTGTTCAGCGGCGTCCTTGCGCTGTTTAATCATTTTGCTCACAATAGCCAGAACATCAGCATCGCTGAGTTCCCGGCGCTCATCAACCTCTACCTGTTTAATGGCAGCAGTCAACATGCGAATGGTGCCAACAGTAGCTTTGTCTTTGGCTTTCATCGCAGCTTTCATGTCATTCATGATTTGAGCTTTCAGCGACATATATAATCCTGAGTTATTGTGGAATTGACGCAGTCAATTAATACATTCTTTTAGGGATGCCTTCTTTTTGAACACGTCTTTGCAAACGCTTAACGGCAGCCGCTTTTTTTCTTTTTCTTTCTTGAGTTGGTTTCTCGTAGTACTGACGTTTACGTGATTCGGCCAAAACACCGGCTTTTTCGCAGGCGCGCTTGAAACGTCTTAATGCGAAATCAAACGGTTCGTTGTCTCTAACTTTTACACTAGGCATAAGTTTTGTGTCTCCAAATTTTGTGCCCAAACACCATTCTTGGCGTTAAACTATGGGGCTTAAATATACAATTGAGCAAGCTTTCGCAGCTGCTCGGAAAAAGACCGCGTATTTTAATGGTTTTACTTATAAATGCAAAGGTAAAATCAGGTTTTTTGCTTCACATCAACATATAAACACATATGACACAACTCAATAAGCATCAACTGATTGCTGATTTGGCCCGAGTAAATCAAAGAATTGATGTCGCCAGCGAGCAATATCAACAGTTTAATAAGCCCAGGTTGTTGGCTGTCAGTAAAAAGCATCCGGCCGCAAAAATCAAAATTATTTATGAGCAAGGACACAAAGAATTTGGTGAGAGTTACGTTCAAGAGGCTTTGGCTAAGGTCAAAGCATTGAGTGAATTAAACATCATCTGGCATTTTATCGGCCCAATACAATCCAACAAAACCAGAGCCATAGCGGAGAACTTCTCCTGGGTTCAGTCCGTAGACCGCATGAAAATACTCACCAGGCTGAACAATCAACGGCCTGAGTCGTTACCTCGTTTGAATGTGCTTTTACAGCTTAAAGTGGGTGATGAAAACACCAAATCAGGGGCCAGTCAAAATGAAATCCTGTCTATGCTTGAAGCGGCAAAAAACATGAAAGGTTTACAAGTTCGAGGCTTGATGTGTATTCCGCCGCCCAGCAGTGATTTTGATGAGCAATGTGATTACTTTCTGGAAGTTTGGAATTTTTATCAGCAGCTAAAAACCGCAAATTCAGAAATAGATACCTTATCTATGGGCATGAGCGGGGATTTAGAGGCGGCCATCAAATCCGGATCTACCATGGTTCGGGTGGGAACTGATATTTTTGGACCAAGGGTCTGAAGCAGGGATTGTTCTCCTTATCAGAAAACAGTCCAGTTCATTTTCCACCAGTCAAGAAACTCTTCGAAATCAATTTGTTGATTGTGATCAACATCAATGGTTTCGAAACCCCTGATGGCATTGTCATGACTGGCTTCAGGTGCCAAAATTTTCAGTAATTGACAAAACTCATCCAGGTCAATCAGGCCACTGCCATCCTTGTCAAAAAAATCGAAATGATCTTTGATTTCTGCGATTTCTTCTTGGCTTAATTCGGACATTTGAATCTAATATTTAGTGAATGCGCCTATTATAGGTGTTAAATTTCAGCAAATAAACATTTTTTGTTGGTAAGCCAGAATCAAGCGTACTTTGGTTGTGGTAAAATCCCGCCACTTTTTTGTAACTGGACATTATTATGGGTTTCAAATGTGGCATTGTTGGTTTGCCCAATGTAGGCAAGTCGACACTTTTCAATGCGCTGACCAAAGCAGAAATTGCGGCAGAAAATTATCCGTTCTGCACCATTGATCCTAATGTGGGTATCGTAGAAGTACCCGATCCTAGGCTGAAACAATTGGCAGCCATCGTCAATCCACAAAAAACACTTCCCACAACCATGGAATTTGTTGACATTGCCGGATTGGTCAAAGGAGCGTCAAAAGGCGAAGGACTGGGCAACCAGTTCTTGGCCAACATTCGCGAATGCGACGCGATTGCCCATGTCGTTCGGTG
>JAUHXW010000002.1 GCA_030426705.1 Gammaproteobacteria bacterium | reverse complement strand
TTGCATATTCAATGCCACTTGCTGCAGCTGTTCTGTGACACCGGGTTGATTGTTGTATCGCTGCCAAAAGTCGTTGTGTAAAAATCGAATGGAAGTCATTGATTTTTGTCCAAAGTCTTCAATTAAACCAGCTTCAGCCAATAAAAAATCAACTTCTGTCATGATTTCTACCAGCTCTTTGGATTGTTCTTTCTCAAATGACGATAACTCAGGCACTTTAACCTTTTGTTTCAAAACGTGTTTTTGCTGATTTGATAATCGCGCAGCTTGACCCAGTTTCTCCACGAAACCATCACTCTGGAAAACATCCACATCCAAATTGATGCTGACATCGGCATATGCTCTGGCCATGATTTTTGATAATTGATACAACAGATAAAAGCGGTAAAAAGCGTGCTTTTCAGCGATTTCATCACCTAGAAAAGGTAGCAGTTCTGACAATGCATAACTCCATTGTGCCAATTCATAAGCATCCCAATAATCAGCCTGATTTCTGAATGGTTCATCAATGTGTTTGCGCTGGGATTCATACAATTGAATGGGATTACGCTCTATATGCACAATCACCGCCTCCGGAAATTGGCTTTTAAGCCAGGGCAAACGAAAATCAGCTCGATTAAATTGCAACACCGGGATATCTGGTGCAGATAATTCCAGCAGATGATTGATGTAGGTTTTTAAAGCAGGGTGTCTTTGTTGGGACTCCAAATACAAATGCTCAGTGGCAAAACGATTGGAATAATATTTTTTGAAGCTTGGCCTTTCCCGGTAACTTTGCCAATAATCACTGACACCTACATGGTCTTGTTTGGGCGCCACGTGTTTTATCGCTTCCAACAGTTGTGGGTGCAATGGTTCATACCAGGCACAAAAACCTTCAAGCTCATTAAACAATTGCCACAAAAACGAGGTGCCGGATCGAAACCGACCTGTCATAAAAATGGGTTTATGCTGCTTTTGCATGTTTAAATTTTATCCAATGTACAGCGATGCCAACAAGTCTTTCATCATCAGAATCAAAAGCTTCACTGTGGCTGATCATTTGTTCACATTCAATCCCCAGGCGCAATAAACCATTGTCTTGTATCAATTCTTTTGGACAAACCAGTTCCAGCACCCTGACCACACCCTGGTCCTGGGTTTGCCATGGCACTGTTTTGTCGTTGATGGTAATTTTGATGTTGTCTAAAACAGTTTCATCTGTGGTATTGATGATTCGTATGGACAATTGATAATCTTCGGGAGTAACCCAGAAATCCAAAAATGCCTGATGTCCCGGTCCTGTCCAACGGAAAAATTCATTTTCTGGCTGCATGATTTCGCGTCGATGCCATTGGCTACCAAACAATGGTTGCGAAAAACCGTAATGAAAATCACCGGTTGTTTTTTGCCCATGCCTGGCCTGATAAGACTGATAGTTAAAGTCCAGTAAATCATCCAAACTTTGTTGTGAATCAGAACGAAATGCTTCCAGCTTGATTTTCATGGCATTGATTTTTTCATCAAACTGCACACAGGCATATTCATACAAAGCCAAGTCTTGTTGGTTCACTTGCTCTAGGGAAGCCTTTTCAAGTTCAGTGAGTTGGTAATTTTTTTTGAATGTATTGAGCTTCTGAGTCGATCCTACCGGCGGCCAATTCATCACAAAACACAACAACTGCAAAGATTCATCAAATCGTTCCAATAAACCAAACCACCTGCACTTGTTGATAAAGTATTTTGCGCGTTCCAAACGCTCATCATCACCAATGGATGGCCCTTGCTGGTTGATGATGCTTTGTAAATATTCTATGGTTTCAGCTGATAAAAACACTTCCTGGGCTGACGGGTCTTCTTTGAAATCAAAAGAAATATTGCGGATCATGCGATTCTGCACCAACGGCGCTGTGCTTGGATGAGTCAAAAAATCTGCAAAACTCATGTCAGCATCCTGTACCAGTTGGTGCACTTTGGTGTTTTGTTCTCTCTTGACAAATTGATAAGTTGAATGGGCCAATGAAGCAGGATGGCGCAAGATGGTTAAGTTTTCGATGGGCCGTGCGGTCAGCACTTGAACGCCGCCCCCGCCAAAATGACCTCGGTAAAGTTTGTATGATTGATTGGCAGATGGATCTATTTCCTTGTTTTCACGCCATAACTGATGCGGAAAAATATGTTCTGCATTGAAAAAACGATCCAGCAACACAATAAAACTGGTGCCTGCTGTTTTAGGAATATGGGCAAAATAAACCGCCGGTTCTGCCTGGTTTTGCTTGGTTCGGAACAGGCGTTTAAACCAAGCCTTCATAAGCTTTTTGCAAACGTTTGGCGTAATTTTCCGGGCTAAAAAATTCCACCCGTTGTTTACCCTTTTCAATCATTTGCTGACGTAATTCCGGATTGGCAATTAATTTATCCAATTGCTTTCTGATGTCGGTAAATTTGTAAGGATCCACATACAAAGCCGCATCACCACCGACTTCCGGTAACGATGATCGATCAGAACAAATCACGGGACAGTTATTCTGCATGGCTTCCAGCACAGGCAAGCCAAAGCCTTCATACAATGATGGGAACACCATACAAAAAGCATTGCTGTACAACATGGCAAGTTCTTCCTCTGTGACATAATCCAGCATCACATATTCTTTTTTCTTGAGGTAACTGCTCAAACCGACCAATTGCGAATCTGACATCCAGGCTTTGTGGCCAACAATAGCCAGTTTATATCCCTTCTTAATATAAGCGAATGCCCTGATGAGCTGCTTGATGTTCTTCTTGGGTTCAATATTGCCAACGAACAGAATGTATTTCTCTGCTTCAAGTTTTTTGGATTGTAAATAAACTTCAGCATCTTCTTTGCTGACCTCGATATCACCGCCTTTGTATGACTGATAAGTGACCTTGATTTTTTCTTCCGGTACGCCGTAAATCTCCATGATGTCGCGTTTGGTGTGTTCAGAAACCGAAAGAATCAAGTCAGCCGATTCAGCTGCCCATTTGAAAAGCTTGTAAAAATGTTGTTTTAAATCCAAAGTGGTGAATGGTACTTTCAAAGGAATCAAATCATGAATGGTGACTACAGTTTTCGCCCCTTTAACCTGTATCGGCCAGGGTGTGGACAGATGAAATATATCTGGTTGGGTTTTCGGTTTTATCTGGGTAATTTTACCTGTAACCATAAACAGCTTATTGGCAGCATTGAAAACATCACCAATGTTCTCCAGGTATTGGTATTTCACTCCGCCTACATGCGACAGATAATTCTCCGGGTCTGGCTCAGTAATTTTGGGCACAATCTTGTTACTCTTCCTGTTACGAAACAAGTAACTCAATGTTTTCAGGTTGCGATACCATTGATAATTCAAAAACGGTACCGGCCGAACTTCTTCCTGGTCAAATAAATTCACCTCATCCATCAAGGCATCTTTACCCGACACAAAATGATTGTCCAATAAAACGCCGACCTCATGACCCAATTTTTCATAAGCATCCAGTAAAGTCATGCCGTATGTTTTGATACCTGAGCCCTTTTTAAGACCCAGATTGAAGCCATCTACCAATATATTGAGTTTTGTCATAATTCAGAGTTAATCAGGATTTTTTTAGAGACCTTTGTTTGATTCTGGGCAATTGAGAAAAAAGAATTAAAAATATGCCAATCAAGGCGGAAAATGCAGTCCAATACACGGCTATTACGCTTTTTATGTTTAGGCTTTTTGCCTTTGGCAAGCCGCCTAAACAACAAAACGAGCCTGTTATTGGCAAGTTTATTCAGCGCATCCATGCGCTTCACCCCTTTGGGGCTTGCGTGAAAAAGTTTTCCAAAAACTTTTTTTTCAACGCGGAGTGGCATATTTTTAAACTTTTTATCTTTGTACATGAATCAAGCAAAGGTCTCCATTATATCGATTTTTTTTACAGCCAACCCAACTTTTCTATTATCCCCTGAGTTAAATTGCAAATCATGTGAGCTGGTAACTATATTGGAGATGGATAACCGCAACAATCCATTGTCTAATAGTAGTTCTTTGTTAACGACAATGATAAGCTTATGAGATGCTGTTTCTTGCTTGATTCGGTACTCAACCTGTTGACCATTGACTTCAATATTTAACTCATCAAGCACTGAATAATCTATGGCATTGATTATTTGCACAATGATTTGATAATCATTAGGTCTCAACCAAAAATCAATTGAAGAATACGCTTGGGCACCGGTCCAACGAAAATAAAACTGACCTTCCTCATGCCACTCTCTTTGGTGCCAATTTTGGCCCAGCAAAATATCTGAAAATTTGTATTCAAGAGAGTCATGTAAAACTGCACTTTTGCTTAGCAAGTGTTTTTGCTGATAGTTTTGATCAACCAACTCATTGACACTGGATATGTTTGCATCGGCAGGCAGGCCCAGCTTTGTTAAAAAAATCGCTTTTCTTTGTTCATAAACTGTTTTGGCATGTTGATAAAATGCATTGTCCAAATCATTTAATGCATTTATCTTTTTAATGGCCATGTCCGAAAATTCAGCAGCCCTGAAATAAGTATTTAATTTAGGAGACTCACCAACTGGAGGCCAATTCATCTCATAACACAACATGGCAACAGAAAAGTCAAAATCCTCCTGAATGCCAAACCAACATAATTTTTCCAATTCTGCTTTTACCGCTTCCAACAATAGATCTTTACTTAATTTTTTTCGTTTTCTATTCATTCCTTTGCGAAAAAACTTGTAATTTTCCCTGGTAACACAAGGTATGTCGTTTTCAGTAACAACATTCAGGCCAAAAGACATGGCCTTAACCAAACGATTGGTGGCCAAATGAGCCATCCTGCGATCTTCCAAAAAAGCCTCAAAAGTGATTTGACTAGATACAACTTGCTGGTGTTTCTTGGTATTTTTATCTCTGATAATGTGTTGATATGTTGAGTGAGCCATGCTGACTGGATTTCTTAACATGGACCAGGTATTCAGTTGATTGGAATTTAACAGTTGAGCACCCAAACCAAAATGGCCTCGGATAAATTGAAAAGATTGTGCCTTGACTTGCTCGATGTTTCCTACTTCCCACCAGAGTTGTTCTGCATAAATGTTTTCCACCTTAAAGAACCTATCCAAAACAGAAGTTAGGCTGGTCCCACCTGTTTTGGGAATATGCATAAAATAGTAGGTTTGCTGTTGGTCCTGTTTAAACAAAAATCACCCCTCAAAATCAAACAAAAACTACTTTTTTTCAATCACAATAGATTCGATTGCAAGACCCACCAAACGTGAATCATCAGCACCAAAGATGACTTTATGCTGTTTCACCTGTTCACAATGAAATTGCAAACGCAATAGTCCATTTTTAGCTATATGAGATTCAGGACAATCAATTATTAACAATCGTTTTTTATTTTTCTCTTGAGCGTTTACTGCAACTTCATGGTCGTTCACATACACCTTTAGTTTGTCCAGAACAACGGTATCAATGGCATCAATCACTTGAACCTTAATTTCATAATTTTGTGACGCTACCCAAAAATCAAGATAAGACTGATTACCTGGACCTGTCCACCTAAAGTACTTCTTATGCAATGCATCCCATTCTCTTCTGTGCCATTGATTTCCCAACAAAATTTCTGAAAAGTCATACGACACTGATGTTTGTAAAGGCAGTTTATATTTGTTTCGGTAATGCTGTTGATAATGTCGATCAATTGCCGCATCAAGCTTTTCCTCTTCATCTGTCAAATCACAACCCAATGCCTGATACATTTCTTTGACTTGTTGGTTAAACTGCTCTTTTGCGTAATCATACAATTGAGAGTCCAGCTTATTGAGGGCCAATGCTTTCGTTCTTGCTTGGTCTGTTATAACTGGCCGATTCTTATTGATATTCAGCTTTTGTGACTTGCCCAAAGGTGGCCAGGCCATTTTGTAACACAATAAACGTACAGCATGATTGAAATCCTCAAGAATACCGAACCATAAACACTGATCCAAAAACGCTTTGCTCATGCTCAATCGTTGTTGAGCATTCAATGCTTTCAAACCTTTATTCATGCCTTTGCGGAATTGAGGGAATGATTCTTCATTCAACACCATTTGATTCAAGGCTGAATCGTATTCATGACCATAAACCAGATTATGTACCATCCGATCAGTAACCAAGTGTTTGGTTTTAGGGTGTTCCAGAAAAGTTTCAAATGACATATTTTCTTTTACGACCAACGGATGAAGTGCTGTGCCCGTTTCTCTTTTTACAAACTCATAGGTTGAATATGCTAGCTTTACAGGGTCTCTTAAAATAGTCAAAAACTTGACGTTTTTATCAGTTATCAAGTCTATGGCACCGCCACCAAAATGTCCTCTGATTAAATGAAAAGCCTTTTTGTCAATGGCCGAAAAATCACCCACTTCAATCCATAACTGATGAGGAAAAATCACTTTTGCTGGAAAGAAACGATCCAGAAACACAATAAAACTGGTGCCACCCGTTTTTGGCACATGAGTGAAAAAATAAGCGTCACTATAAGGTTGATGTTTGGTGAGCAATTGATTCTGGTTGGCCTGTTCCGAAGTTGATGGCACCAATTTACTCCAAATTTTTCTGAGAAAATGATTCATGACAATGATGGTTTGTTTTCAATTTTTTGAGTCTGGTTCTTTAGCACTGCTGAACTTTGTTGATTGTATTGTTGCAAAACCTGATCAAAATCTCCATAGCTTATCAACTTGCCCTGATTCATCAAAATGGCTTTATTACAAAACCTCTTCAATAGCTGATTGGAGTGGTTGGCAAAAATTAAAATTTTCGACTGATCCAATAAACCATCGATAAACTGCCTGGCCTTTTCCAAAAAGAATTGATCTCCTGCTCCAAGCCCTTCATCAATCAACAAAATATCGGCTTCAATAAACATCAGCATGCCAAAAGTTAATCGCGCTTTCATGCCATTGGAATAAGTAGAAACCGGACGATGAATGGCATTACCTAATTCAGTGAATTCCGCAATTTCATTCACTTTTTGAGCAATCACATCATCACTTAAATTCAGTAACAAGCCCCTGATTTGTAAATTGTCATAGCCTGACAATTGAGGCATCACCCCTACATTTCTGCCAAGAAAGGTATAAATTCTACCAACTGTATTCACCTCGCCTTGCTCCGGTTTGTATATGCCTGCAATGACTTTTAATAATGTCGATTTACCGGAACCATTGGTGCCCAATAACGCAATGCGATCCCCATGTTGGATGTCCAAACTAACTTCTGACAAAGCTTTTTTGGTTTTTAATCCCGCATTACTGCGCAACAATCCGCCACTGATAGAGGGGAAATAATTGTAGGAAAACGTGATGTTGTTTAAAGATATACTTGTCATTGTTACAACCACAATACCAGTCGATTTTTTACCTTTCTATAAAAAATTAAACAAAGCAAAAAGTTAAAAACCAAAACCCCGGTACTGACATAGAAGGATAGGTGGGGAACATTTCCATGTAAAATGGGCGCTCTTATCATTTCTAGCATATGATAAAAAGGATTCAGCACGAAATACAAGCTGTCGGCAAACTGTTCAGGTGGAGGCCACAAAATCGGTGTTACCAAAAAAATAATCATAACAACACTGGCCAATAAAGACTGAACATCACGGAATCTAACAGACAACCACCCCAACCACATGCTCACAAAGAAGCCATTAAGAATAATGATGACATAACCCAACAAAGCCCATAACCAGACCCAACTGATGAAATCCCAACCTTTGATAAATAGCACCAGGGGAATGGCAAAAAACTGATACATAATCAGGGAAACAATTTCGCGGTAGAGGTTTTGAAAAACGAATATTGAATGAGGCAATTCCATTTGCTGTAAAAAATTAGCCGCTTTTCTAAAAATCATGCCACTGGTCACGATAACAGCTGAAATAAAGTTCCAGGTCAACACGCCTATGGCTAAAAACATCACATAGGTCTCAAAGTCCTTACCCAACACCATAGAATAAACCAATGACAGCATCCCAACCTTAATCATCAAGGCCAAAACAATCCAGAATGCCCCTATAAAAGCCCCCTGAAACCTTGCTTTAAGCTCTAAAACAGCCAGCTTTTTCCAGAGCCTGTGCCTACTAAAACCTTTTAAAATATCATTAATTAAGTCCATTCATATATTCCGCAATATCGACTATGACGTATTTACCTCTCTTCTAAAGGGTTGCTAATAAAAAAATCTAAAAAATGGCAATTTAGTCCAATAATCACATTTATGACTTTTAACCATCAAAATATTGTAAGATTTTTTACCTATTCTAACCCCAACTATTATGGGGACGGAATTGTATCCTATTTCCCGCAAGCTCATAAGGTTTTAAAATTTATTCTGCTTAAAATATCACAAATACAATCAATTTGATATTTTCTGTGTTTTTTTAATTAAAACTGTATAATGCGGTTTTAATTCAGATCTCTCAAACAAAAATGGTATTAAACAACAAAGACGAAATAGGCTTATTTAAGTTTCATCAATTGGCTAATCCTAAAAATAGGAATAGTAATATAAAAGCCATTTCCGAGTTGTGTCACAATGCCTTTCTTGGTGACCACAAATCAATCTGCAGGATATTAGGCAGGTTTAATATGTTTGTTGATACACGAGATCGTGGAATTGGTATGCACCTACTGATGCGCGGTTTATGGGAAATGTATATAACGGAATTTATTGCCAATTTTGTAAAAAAGGACATGGTTGTGTTGGATGTAGGGGCCAATTATGGTTATTACTCAATTTTAATGGCTCAATTAGTTGGGAATAAGAATGGAAAAGTTTTAGCTTTTGAAGCAAACCCATATTTAAGCAACTTATTTAAAGACACAGTTGCAATAAATGGATTTGGAAACAGAATCTCTGTTCAAAACGTTGCATTAAGTGACCAAAAATCTGAAAACGCTGCTTTTTTTGTCCTTCCAAATGCACCTATGAATGGTCATCTTATTTCGAGCAGGGAAAAACGATACCAAAACAATATCCCTGAAGGAAGTATTGAAGTCCAGACAATTACCCTGGATGATTTTATTCCTGCTGGCACTCATATTGATTTTGCTAAAGTCGATATTGAAGGAGCAGAATATCAATTTTGGTTAGGATCTCAAAGAGTCAGAAAAGAAAACCCTCAAATGCATTTCCTTCTTGAGTTTAACGCAGCCCGATATAAAAATCCTGATGCATTTATAGATATTATTCTTGAAGAAGGTTATACGATAAGCCGATTACATAAAAATGCAAAGGTTATTCAAATTTCCAAAATTGAAGCGTTAGAACAAGCCAAACATCATGATATTATGCTTGTTATCAACAACAAAAGTTTGTAACGCTGAGGATTTAAACCATATAAATTATTTGTACAATGTGTCTTTACCCAATTTGAATTACCTATAAAGTATATTAAATTCTTTTACACAAGCAACCATTCATATGTAGTAAAAAAATCAGCCTATAAATTAAAGATTAAGTGAATAATCAACGCAAATTATAGCTGATACTATTCGAAATATTTTTCAAAAAGTGTTGAAAGGGTTACGGAAAATTGCTTTGTAATATGATTATTATCTGTGTATATATACTTACCTTTGTCATTAAAAACTTCGCAATATTCCAAACCACACATATACTTATGTAATTCTATTATTTTAATTTTATTGTTTGTTGCGTATAGGTTAAAAGTCTCAAGAGCCACTTTCTGTCTCTCAAAATAATCCAAAATTGGCGGCCTAAACTCCAAATTTAAACCTAAATATTTTGCTCTAACAATGTCCCAAGTACCATATTCAGTCTCAGGCACTTGAGTGACCACCACAACACTCTTGCCTATCTCATTTAACAATTTAATTGTCCTATCAAATGCTCTTTCAAAAACCAATTTATTTTCAAGTTTGGATATTTCTTCAGACTCATCGTCTGTAATATAAATATCTGATCCCAGCCGATTTTTATACCTTTCTCCTGAGATGTAAGTGGCCCACCTTGAGGCTAAAAAAACAGTTTCAATTCCATCAGCAACTTTCAGGTATTCCGCAAATGTATCCATTCTGGGCTTACAAAGATTGAAGCCTTGTTGAGGCCTACTAACACCAAACAAACCTAAACAGCCTCCACTACCAATAAAAATACCTTTCTTTTTATGTTTCTTTGCAGATTCATAAAATCCAGGGAGCAGCGCCTCCCCATGAGAGTCTCCTACTAAAGCAAAACTTACTTGGTTTGCTTTTAAGTTTCCAAAATAACAAATTTTTAAATTACTGCCTGTACCTTTAAACCACTCACATTGATCAAGTTTATAAGGATTATCTTTAAGCCTACTTTCAACATGGTTACTGTAAGTTCTATATGATTTTTTATTGATGTTTGAAAAGGCAATACCACTAAGAACAATGAAAAAAACTAAAATCGAAACACTGAATCTATTCAGTCTTAAAGCGCTCTTAGAATTTATTAACATTGCTTTCCTGAAAGGAGTTTCAATAAATTTCCAACTTAAAAATGCCAATAACACCATAATTACGATTAAGTATGGCATCAGTTCATGTGGGTCAGAGCCCAATGAATAAATTCTTGCATAAGTTAAAACTGGCCAATGCCAGAGATACAATGAATAAGATATCAGTCCAAAAAATCTAAATATGTTTGAGGAAAGTAATATACCTACAAAATTACCTTCAGAGTTAGCAGATAAAAGAATGAGCGCAGAACCCATTACAGGATATAAAGCACTGGCTCCTGGAAATTGTGTAGCACTATCAAAAAATAAAATTGCATAAACAATTAAAATTAAACCAGTAAAAGAGCAACTATTTGCCAAGTATTTGTTCCGGAAGATTCTCCTACTGGGATAAATGGCTAACATGGAACCTGTCAATAACTCCCATGCTCTTGATGGTGTAGAGTAAAATGCATCGGAAGGTGCGGAATTTACTAACAAAAAACTATACACAAAAGAAATGACTAATAAAATGAAAGTTAGGACGCCTAAATATTTTTTTACATATTTGTATGCCAGATACAAATATATTGGAAAAACCACATAAAATTGTTCTTCTACTGCTAAAGACCAAATATGGAGTAATGGCTTCGTTTCTGCAGCGTCAGCAAAATAACCCACATCAAACATGAAAAAATAGTTTGTGTAAAAAAATAAAGAAGATATCAAACTATGTTTAAATCTTTTGAATTCGGCGGGCAGCATTAAAAAAAAGGAAAATAAAACACACACCACCAGAACTAACAATAGTGCGGGGAAAATTCTTCTGATTCTTCGTTCGTAGAAATTAGTAATAGAAAATTTATTTTCATTCAAGTTATTAATTAAAATATTGGTAATTAAATATCCTGAAATTACAAAGAAGATGTCAACACCAACATATCCACCAGAAAATAACTCAAAACTTGCATGAAATAAAATAACTGGAATAACAGCCAATGCTCTCAATCCATCTATATCCTCACGGTGTTTTTGTAACATACGAATCTTTGCTTAAATAATTAATATAAATAGATTTATTCCAACTCAATTATTAATTGACTTTTGTTTAACACAATCCAATGTGACCCAACATCTTTAGAATAAAGAAATTTACCACCAACAATCGAAACAATGCTTTTTTTCGTTTTCAGCATAACCATAGATTCAGACTTTAAGGGGTTAAATACATCTATTTTAAGCACACTTTTACTCAAGTTAATTTCGAACTTGTATAAGTTATGAGTTTTAGCAATATAGCTTTCAATATCTGTGCTTGGGGTGAAAATAATCTCTTGATTTTTTTGAAAGTCTGACCTTGAATTATGAACGACAATTTTATTATCAACAAAACTTGCTATTGCATTTCGGACTTGCCATTTTACATCAGTTATTTTCATCAAAATTGCTTGGTTGCTGGCACTTTTTGTAAGCACAAGATCAGCGACCCCATTTTTAAACAAATCTGATGTATCAATTCTTTTATGACCTATTGAATCAAATTCAAATTTTTTACCATTCAATATAATCTCGCTTTTCTCTGATTCTTTACCATCTGATTCAATTTGATTTAATTCAACACTTTTAATTAGAAAGGTTTTGTTAAAGCCCAATACTTTTAATGTAAAAACTATATATAACTTTTGGTGATTTAATTCAGCATCAATATTTTCAGGAATATTAATTTGCACTTCACCTTTACCATCTAACATCTCAATCTTTAAGAAATCAACTTTTAACAAAGTATCATGCGCCCTGTTAAGTAGCCTATATTCATAGAAAATATTTTCAGACCCATTTAAATTTCCACATTCAATACTTAGTTTGAGTTTTTGGCCTTGAGCACACCTATAATAACCACTCCGCGCCATGTAGTTCTTCCTATTAAGCCCCCAATTTGGTATATTAATTCGCACCATTTCATTCAGCTCAATTTCCAACCCTTGATCCTTGACCAAATAATTGGTATTTCTGGGTACAACACTAAATCCCATGATTCTGTTAGTTTCTTTTCCCGCGAAAAAAAATTTACTTGGGTAACTAAATTGATAATTTTCATTGATTGAATGATTGTTGGTCGTAGAGACTATCACTTCAACTTTTTTTTCAGATAAATAGTGACTATGCATTTGGTGTTTTACACCATTAACCAACCTGCCATGACCAAAATAATAGTTAAACTTACCTTTGGGATCAAACGTAGTCTTGGCCAGTAACTCAGCACTAAGATTTGGCCAACCAAGCTGATCCAAGAATTTACCTTCTGTTGCACTGAAACCACTAACTACCATGCCCTTATGGTTAATTTTGATATATATACCTCCCAAATGACCTTGTCCAAAAGGCCCCCAACTTTTGGGTGGATTAAAACCACCAATTCTTCCATTCGACACATAAAGCCGATTATGCTTTTTAACAATTTCATACTGATGGTTATGACCGTGAAACCAACCCAAAACCTGGTCATGAGAATCAATAATGTCCAATACATCTTTAGAGTTAACAGTTTCTCGGTAACCAGTTTCTCCGTTGTTAAATGTAGTGCCTTGTATGCTGTTATGAGAAAATATCAGTGTTGTTTTGTCCGCATTTAGAATTAAATCCTGTTGCAACCAATTTAAGGTTTCCTTGGTAATGTAAATTGTGTCTAACAGCTGAGGTAAAGATACAAAATGAATGCCTTTATAATCAAAACTATAATAAGGTCGAAAATTAAAACTGCCAAGTTCCCCAGCTGTTACTTCAGCATCATAACGCCCTCGATCTAATTCATGGTTACCAGGGATATAGTGAAAACGGCTATCATAGAATTGTCCTGCCATTTGTTGTAGCCAAAATTCTCTCGCCAGTCTTCTCTCTTCATCATAGATATCAGCATGATGTACATCTCCAGTATCAAAAACCAAGTCAAAAGCTGGAAAATTCTGCTTTATCACTTGTATCATTTTAGCTTGCATTTCTTTTGTTGGTTGGGCTTTTCCTTTCCACCCAATGTGAGCATCAGAAAAAATGAAGCATGATAATTCAGAGTCTTGACCACTATCAGTATTTTGAGTACCGCATGATTGCAACCCCAAAGGGAATACCCCTGCCATCGCTGTGGTTTTAATGAATTTACGTCTATTCATAATTATCTACTTGAAAATCACCAAGTGCTCAATGTTTTATTCACCATTTTGTCATGCATAAAATGGTAAGTCATACCTTCAGCTTCATTTTGAGGTGTTTCAGAAATTTCATCGAAGCCATTGGTTTTGATAATGGTTTGTTTAAGTACATATGACCTGACCCAAGGGTCTAAAAAGCCATAAACCATACGGTATTTTACTATACACTCAAAGGGTTCAGGGAATTTCAATGGCATAACGGGTAACCAGGCTGGATGAATGATGTCACCAACATCAATACCCGGCGCCAGAAAAAATGCAGAAGCTGATAACCGACCAGTTGTTAATTGTGACCACAACACACA
The DNA here is from genome assembly GCA_030426705.1 of Gammaproteobacteria bacterium. Lineage (GTDB taxonomy): Bacteria > Pseudomonadota > Gammaproteobacteria > Xanthomonadales > Marinicellaceae > Marinicella. Next base: position 16,826 of record JAUHXW010000002.1, on the reverse strand, counting down.
ATCAGCACCTCGGATATCTGGCAAAAATCCAGGGTGTATGTGAATCATTTGTTTGTTTGGAAGTGACAATAAATTGTTAGGAACAATCCCGCCACCTGTGAACAAAAACAACTCAGTATTTTCAGCCTTAAGGTGATTGGCTAATTTTTCATCCCTCAAACCAGTGATACTGAGTGTTTCCACATTCTCCGAATATGTTTGTAAATCAAGGTTTTGTATGGCACTTTCAAGAGTTTGCTTGTTAAACCCCAAATCTTCACTCACTTGGGACTGAATCATTTTTACCGCATCTGAATGCTTACTGCGATAAAAGTTGGGCCAATAAAAAATTTGTTTATATTGTTTGTTGGCTGCATAGTTGGTGCGCATGGATTGAGGTAAAAATTTTCCAATTGGTTTTTTATTGATCAAATCTACAGCTGACACCAACTTGATGATTTTCTTAACCTTTAAGCCCATTGATTTGATGGTTTCCAGATAAGCCCGTGCGATTGGCCCTTCCCAAAACAAAACAGTTACTGGTAATATTTTTTTCGTTATCGTTTGTGCTTCGATGTCTGCTGTTTGTTTGATGGGATTAATCTGGAAACTTTGCAACAAACTGTGTAAGTAAGTGTCAACCCAGGAAAGGTCAATCTTAGAATCCTTATCTAATAAATCAAGAACTTTAAAAGCCACATTGATGATTTTCAGTCGTTGTTCAGCTGATGAAGATTGCGCTTGTAAAAACTCCAGATGTTTTATAATCAACACCAATGTAAGGTCATAATATTTTTGAGTGACTTTGGCCTTATGCGTACTTAGAGTCCAGTTGGCTTGATAAGATTGATAGTGGTTTTTCGCAACATCCAGTTTTTTTAACCAACTCTTGAAAAATTCAAGCTGCTTTGTTGACCATTCATCCGCTTGCAACAAATCACACAATTCTGGATAAATTTCAATCACTGCATCATCACATTTTGAATCAACACATTGAAATTGGCTTTTGGCTTGTATAATTATTTTTTGAACTTTTTGATTCATTACTAGTTACCCAATACTTTTTGTTGAATGAACTGCAGCAGGTTGGCCATGGCCCAGTACAACACCATAGCGGCAGGGAAAGGGTAAAACAGCACAAAAAAGGCAAAAGCCATCAGATACAGATTTATTTTTGTTTTTTTGGTTTCTGACGCTGGTGCCAATTCATTCTTGTAGAACACAGTAGATAGCAAGGTGATAAAGGTCATAACAAATGGCAAAAGATTGAACCCAGTGCCAAGTAAGGGTATTGAAAAACCCAAACCAAACAAGGTGTCAGGTAAAGACAAATCACTGATCCAAAGAAAAGCTTGGCCTTCCAATTGACTCATTTCTCCCAACACATTAAAGATCGCCACCAATATGGGGATTTGTATCAAATTGGTCATCATGGGTTTCAGGGTATAGAAAGGTGTGATACCCAATTCTTTGTGAGCAGCCATCATGGCATTATGCGCTTGCTCTCCTTTGTATTGCTGTTTAATCTCCGCCAACTTGGGAGCCAGCAAGGTCTGATTTTTGCTAACCATGCGTTGAAACCTCAAGGTCATCAAACCAATCGGTAACAACAACAACTTCATCACCAATGACAAAACAACAATCGACCAACCCCAATGACCAATTGATTGATTGATGGTTGACAATAACCACTCGATGCCCAATGAAAGCTGTCTTAACCAGCCCCACAAGTGGGCATATTTCAACACATGAAAAGACGCATATTCTTCAATATACCCCACTGATGTTTGCAATGAAATTTCTTGGTGGCTACTGATGATCAGGCGATTATTGCCAAATTGAGCTGACACACCATCTTTTTGCTCAACCATCGCCAATTGATAGCGTGATTTCCAGCCATAATGACTGGCCTCTACAGGAACATCAGTTTTTGTTTCAGGATCGACAAAAACCACCTCACCATCAAGCAGGTAAATGGGTTGTACCTGATTATAAATAAAAGCCAAACCATAGAAAGGCTTGTCATGAGTCACTAAAAATTGTGGGGTATCGACCTCTTGTTTACCATTTACTGTATCTAAGGTCCTGATATCCTCTGAGTGAATCGCCATTGAACATAACAACAAACCCAGAATTATAAGGGCATTTTTCATAGCATCTCCTTGATTGCTTTGGCTGCCTGCTGACCGCTGTTGCCAATGTGGTAAACATGATTTTGTCTCAATTCCTGCAACTGATTTGTCCAGGAAACGGCATTGTTAATCAACTGCAATATATTTTCTTCCAAACCTGCCAAATCCATACTTTGCACAAGGCCAATTTGTTCACGGATAGAAACCTCAAACGGGTCTGTTTGTAATTGTTGATAGGCTTTGTTTTGTATTTTCCTGGGTACATCAATAAATAACACAGGTTTTAACAAGCCAAAAGCATAATCGAGTGCTGCTCCTGACCAATCAGAAATCATCAAATCCGATTCATGCAATGATTTCTCTGAATCCACGCCAATGTCTAATGTGAACTTGGCATTGTTTTGGTATTTGTTTTTGATTCGGTTAATCGTGTTTTTGGCAAACATGTGGGTCTGTGGATGAGGCCTCAATACCACTTCATATGGCAATTGCATCAAAGCATCAACCAATTTTTCACCCATCAACTCAATGGTCCCGTTCTCTCCCCAGCTCGGCGCGATTAAGATTTTTTTGATTTCATTGGCTGGCCGTTCTTTGCTGTTGGCAATGATGGAATCCAAACGACCATAACCATGGTTGATTAATTTTTTGGGTGGCATGTCCCAGGTATTGACCATGGCTTCGATTTCTGCATTGTGGTGTGGGCCAGCGCACATGATGACATCAAATGCATCAAAAGCTTTGGGACGATAAACCATGTGATGACTGACCAAAGAATGGTGCACAAAAATAAATTTTTTAACTTTTTTAGACTTTTTTACCTGATATTGATCCAAGTCAGGCATGGTCATCACTACCAGCTCACTGTTTAAATTATCAAAAAAGTAATTCCTGATAAAACCATCACCAATCAAGTAAGTATTGAATCGATTATTGTTAATTTTAAAAGCGGGATCAGATTCATCCGAAGTCACATAATTAATGACTTCATCCGTTGTTTCTAACAAATCCACAACAATCGGTTTCAGGTGCGGCCAATAGTTTTTCCCTTCGCAGTAAAAACAAATCTTGTTTTGATTCGCTGACAGCTGATTGAAATTGAAACGCAACACATCCTTGAAATAACGAAGAAACCTCATGTTAATCCTCTAAACGACAGTATGTTATGAGCTTCCCTTGTTCTTCAAGAGATTGGTAAGTCTCCAGGTCATCAACCGAATCAATTTCCAGCCAACCATTACTGACCTCCGCGGCTTTGACTTGCCACCCAGTATCAATCAACTGCTGCAAAAAAGAAGTCATGTACATGTTGTCAAAATCCTGACCGTCATAGTTTTGATCCTTTGGCAATTGGTGGAAAAAATTCACAAAATCTTTGACCTTTGCCTGACTGATTTTAATCAACCCTGTGTATTGCCCTTGTATTTCATCATAACGTTGAGGCTTCTTACCCAGCTCCAACACCGCACCATCGTCACCTAATTTCAGCGTTTCTGCATCCTCCAAGGGATTTTCAAGACGCAATTCCCATAACCTGCGCCACTCCTTATCAATCATTAAGGCAATTTCTGCCTCTGTATTGAGCAGTGTATGTAAATTATCCGGTTGATAAATGATGTCACCATAACAAATCAGTAAATCCTCTTGACCCGTCATTTTTGCTTCTGCACAAAATAAAGTGCTGACCATATTGGTGCTTTCATAGGCTGTGTTTTCCAAACATTGATAACCCAATGCCCTGATTTGATCAATGCGATAACCGCCAACAACTGTGATATCAGTGATGCCTGCCGACTGTAAAACCGCCACTTGTCGCGCCAATAAAGTTTTGCCCTTTAAAGGCGTTAAACATTTGGGTTTGTCATTGGTAATCGGACGCAGTCTGGTGCCCTGACCGGCTGCCAAAATAATCGCTGTTGTCATAAAAATGTCTCTTTGATGATTTGTAATCCAATGTCTTGATCTTGATTATCTCTTTCCGGATGCCACATGATACCAGTCATTCGCTGGTTAATGTGCCGACAATATTCTACTGAGCCATCTGCGGCCAAACCGATGGCTTCAAGTGGTGCAGCAAGATTTTCTTGAGCGATTCCCCAATCATGGTAAGAATTCACTTGATAAGATTCCCCATTGCTGAAGTTAATCTGATGGCTTTTGCTGACATGGTTTTCAATGGTTTGTAATTGACCACCCAAGTAAATATTGAGCATTTGCATACCCCTACACACGCCCAACACTGGCAATTTATTTTGTTCACAATATGCCAGCAAATGTTGCTCAAACAAATCCCTTTCTTGCGCTGCCCGATCACTTTGAGTCCAGCTCAGATCATTCCCTCCGGTTAAAATCACGCCGTCTAAAGCCAATTGATCAAGGTATTCTTTGATATCAGTAACAGGAATTATATTGGGCAATAAAACAGGCATAAAACCCAAATCGAGCAATAACCTGACCCAATTTTGGTCCAGACAATCACGTCGTTCCTGATAGGCTTCGATGACTTCTACCCTTTGAGTTAAACCTATTTTTTTCATAGAGACCTATGTGTGAATTTGAGCTGGTAAAAAAAAGAGCTTAAAAACCAGCAGTCAAGGCAGAAAACGAATTCTAATATACCCATATTAGCAAGGTTTCTAACGCTGAGGGCTGGCTTTTTAGACTTTTTTACTCGGCTCATAATTTATATATTGGTCTCTACTTAAGTCTGATGATTTGTTTTTGTCCGCAATTCAGGCGAATGATGGACGCAGATTTGAATTCATCATAAATTTTATCACCCACACCAATGGCTGCTGGTAAATTCAATTCAGCTGAACGAATCGCCATATGAGAATTGGCACCGCCATACTTGGTTATCAAACCAGCCAAACCATGCGCAAACATCCAATCATAGCCGGGATCGGCTTGCTCTATCAGCACAATTTTATTTTTGATGTCTGCTGCTTTTTCTCCCAGACAAACACTTGGTGCCTCTATTGATTTACTGGTAACATAGTTGGGCTCTGAGGCATTCCTTTCAAACCCATAAAAATCTTGCTCAGCCTGAATCAATTGTGGCAGCTCGATCATTTTGGTCATTTGATAATTTTTCTTCCTGAGCTTGATGATTTTTTTCAATCCTGTCACATCCAGCATGCCCAAACTGTATTCTTTTAAATCAGCCAGGCTTAAAAATGCCATCTGTTTTCGTTTGAGGCCGATTTGCTGACCAAAAACTTGGATTAAATCCAGAGCTTTGCTCAAGTTCTTTGAAAATTCAAACTTGACATATTCACGCGCTTGGGTGGCTTTTTTACAGTAATCAAGCAATTGTTCCGCATTGATTTTCAATTCCATATCGTGCAACCACTGATTGATAGCGACAGTTTTTTCTTCAGACAAATCAAAATTTTGGATATTTTCAGTTTCTTCAACCGCGGAACCAACCTTAGAAAACAAGTATTTTTCCGGGTTTTCCCAATATGCTTTGGCAACAATGTCATAGGTACCTGGCCTGAGGTGACCATATTGATTCAGGTAGTCCTGCCTGCTCATTTCACCTTTGGCTACCTTTGCGGCATCATGTTCAAATTCCCCAGCCACTGTATTGAATGAGGATAAGAACAATTCTTTGTCTGATTGTGAAAAAATATCAGAAGCCACCAGATTATTGATAAAAGTCATGGCAACGAAACCCGCTCTGGCTGCATGTGCAAATGCCAAAGTCCCGTGTTTTTTACAGTCATCGAGCAACAGCAATGCTTTTTGCAAATCGCCGCAATGACTTGCACAAATTTCAATCCTATTTTCAGCGAGTTGATTCAATCCAGCAATATCTTCATCAAGCCGCACAAATGCCTGCATGGTGACTGATCTCAAACCATGTTCTAATTCAAGCAAGTCATCCTTTGATAAATCACAATCCTTGAAACGCTGTTGGGCTTTGCTGATAAACTCAGGAACCAAAACAGTGAACGCCACATCAAACTCTATTTTATCGTGCAGCTGAGGCTTTTGTTTCAACACAGCAATATAGGCATCACAAATCCGTTCAGCTGCTTGCTCTGAAACGCTTGCCGGTATAAATGAATTAAAACTGTTACGGATGTTTACATAGGGCTGGCCTGCAAAAGTTCTGATCAATGGATATTGTGAAACATCTCGATAGCCAAATTCGGCACGCTGAACAGCCCAAACTTGATCAACAATCAAGTGTCGGTAGGAACTGTAGGCCAAGGGTTTAGGCTTAACACCAATAATTTCTGCCGGATTCCAATCAGGCATGACGCCAAACAAAGCCTCACTACCTACCACTCCTGGCCCATTGTGTTGTTCTTCTTTATAGGTTGCAACACAGTGATCAAGCATTTGTTTAATTTCAGAATCCTTGATGTCATCATGCCGATGAGTAACAGCAATCGGTCTGACTTGAAAAATATGAAGCTGACCTTTTTGATCAATGGCAAATTCGATATCTAGTTTGTCGTAACCTAAAAGGGTCTCTATCTCAATAACACCATTTAATAACTTCAGTAAATCATCTCCAATTTGAGCAACATCATGACAATGTTCCTTGCTGACAATGACCGTCCTTAATTGTGAACCGGTTCCAGAAGTAACTGATTCAGTGGATTCAGTTTGGTCATCAAAGTTAATTCGATAATAAGGTGCACCGGTTTCTAAAGTTCGTGTGAACACCACTCCAGACATTTTCACATTAGACAGACATTCCTGAACCAATATTTGATCATCATCAATTGAGTCAGATTCCTGGTATGAATCAATGACAGTTTTAACCGCTTCAACAACAGCTTGTGCATGGGTTGAATCAACGTTCAAAACACTTTCAAACCCACCCGCATGAGATTCGTCCCAACAGTCTTCAGCATATGAACTGCTTCTGACTACCAATGGTTTACCTGCAAACCTTTGTTGTATTTTCTTGATTAACTCAAATTCATTGTCACGCCATTGCGAAACAGTAAAAGTGACTTGCTCACCAATGATGGATTTTTTAACCAATGGAAACAGTCGGTACAGTGTTTCAGATTTGGTTCCCAGCACAAAATGCGCAATGTCCAACTCTGAGTTAAATTCTGTCCAATCACCTTCTACATCAAAAAAATGGACAACCAGACCTTGCTGATAAAAATGCCCAATCAATTCAAGCAAACTACTGTAATCTGAAGCGTTGATTTTTTTAAGCCGTGTAATTGCATCAATCGACAGCTTTAAAATACCAGTAAATTCAACTTGATTACTTAACGCCTCTTGACCAAAATCATTGAGGTTCAATACCTCAGAAATCGATAGATCCTGATCAGACCTGTTCTCAAATCGAGTGCGCCAATGACTATCTATGGCAACCACAATATCAGCTTCTACTTGACTGATTTTTTCTATGGTTTTGGGGCGGAAAAGCGTATCTGAGTAAAGAAACAAGGCCTCAGTTTGAGGCCTCAATGGAGATTGTAACAGTGTGTCAATCACTGAACTGTTTTTCCAGTCTGGTGCTATGGTGTATTTTAATTGGGGATACTGTTCAACAATTTCATCAACGTGAAAACCACCAATGAAATTAATTTTTTCCACATCCGCCCTGGCTAAACTCTGCAACTGCCAATCCAGCGCTTTCTTGTTTTTTGAAATCGCTGTTAAAGCAGAAGGCACAGAGCCTGAATATGACTTTCCAGCACCAAGAAAAAATACATCCATGCGTTTCATTGATTTAATCTTGAGTCAACGATTAACTATTGGAATCGCTGTCAGTTTTCTCGGGCCTGGGCTTCCCGGTAAACAATGATTTAATTTTGTACCAAAAAGTTTTAATCACCAACCCAATCGCCACAAAAAAACCAATGATAGCCGACATAATGGCACTGCCAGAGCCTGGATCAATGTAGGCAAAGCCAACAGATGGTAGTATTAACATTATAAAGAATAGAATTTTCATATTTTTGCATTCAAACCAAAGCACGAATTATACCTTAATTGATTCGAATCAGTACATATCAACTGGAGCAAAGTCACATCCTTCCAATAAACAATACTATTAAAACTGACACTATATCTCTTTAATGAACCATTACTGATCTTAAAAACAAACCCAATTTCCTTTGATTGTTATCAATACCCAGTTCTAGGTTTGATTTAACGCCAGGTAATTTGAATTGTAAAACATTTAAATCATCGTCCAAAAGTGAATCAGCTGAAATTTCAAAATTAACTTCTTGTTGATTTTTGTTTTCAATTTTGACTGCACCTAGCAATCTACCATTTAATAATACATCTAAAGCCAAGCTTGGTTGTTTCTCATTTATATGAGCTGAAAAGAGCAAATTAAGATTTTTTGTTTGGTCTCTGTCCTCTAGTTTTCCTAATTTAAAAACTATTCTATTATCAACACTTTGAGTCCAGGATCCTTCTAAATTTCCTTCAGGGTTGGCAAAACCATATATAGAACAATAACCCTCTCTACCAACTTCTTTGAAAGTCATATTCAAAGGTAATTCTTCCTTCTTACATTCATTAACCACAAACTTTTTTAAAATCCAACTTTTAATATCTTTAAAGTTTTCTTTTACTTCAAACAATGGTGCATCCTGTAAATATCCTGGAGCGCCTTTGTGATTGTTTCTATAAGCATAAAAAAGCCGACTATCATCTTTGAGATTGTCATACGAAGAGTCATGTAATGATTCATCTAGTAAAGCAGCTCTCAATTTTATTAAAGACAAAGGAGTATCAACTTGTCTAAACTTACTTTTTTGATTTATGCCCTTAATCATGAAAAGTATACCTGATGAGTCAAACTCAAAATAAGATGGAAATCCTGTCAAAAGTCTCTTGTTAAAAACTCTTGCTCCATGATCAGAAGTTACAACAATTACCGAGTTATCATAAATTCCTAATGATTTATATTTGGTTAATAGCTTATTTAACAGCTTCAATGCACATCTTGATTGTTGCAACATAAGATCAGTTAATGGCATGCCTTTATTTGATTTGTTTTTACTGCAATCTGCTTTGTATCGGTAATGGGGATGAGGAATGGTCACATGAATCATTTTAAATCGAGGATCGCTGATTTTATTATCAACCACAGCATTCTCAGTCATCATTTTCATCAATGCTTCTCCTCTTTCAGAAAATGTGTTTGGTACATCAGTTGTTTTTGATTTCTTATTGGAAAGGAACCAACTACCTTCATTGTATATTTTTGTTTTAAAAAAATGAGGCACAACCCTAAACAAGGAAAAATCTAACAATTGAGAACCATAAAAATCTGTTAAAACATTTTGACTAATTTGAGGTTCATACATATATCGATCTGGAAAAAATGGACGAAACCAACGATAAACTGAGAGCACACTAACAACATAACCGTTATTTGCCAATACTTTGGGCAGACCTCTTTCCTTTACTCTTGTTCTTAAATATTGATTATATTTTACATTTTCCGGAATCATTTCACCCATCAAAAAAGATGGCACACTCCCTTGAGTTGCTGGGTAGTTGCTTATTGCATCAGTGTAACTAACAAAACCATTATAGTTGCCTAATATTTCTGGTTCATTTTCAGTTAATTGTTGAAAATATTCTGACCCAAATGTATCTAACACAATCAAAATTAAATTTTTGTCAGATGAGTATTTGAAAAACTCTTCATCAATTTCGCTCAGTAACTCCTTGTCGTCGGGCTCTTGGTAAACTTTTAAAGCTGTTACTGATAATAAAGCAATTATCAGCAGAACAGCCAAAAATGGAAATTGTTTATTAATAAATTTATGAAAAACAACCCCTATAACCCCTAATAATAAAGCTGCTACTAACTCAAGATAACCTCTTTGATTTTGGCGCTCGAAATCTATTGCGGAACCATCTAAAACACCATAACTCACTGTAAAAAAGTCTGCATAGAGCCATATGCTAATTCCTGTTAACAACATAATTGATGAAAGGTACTTTAACAGTCGAGTTGGAAGCAATACCAAGATAATAAGAATAATAGATCCGAATATAAAGGCGACATCAAAATTTGGGATAACCAAATTTAAAAAATAATCACCAAAATATTCTCTTTGACCAAAGTAAATGCTTTGAGGCACGTATACAAATATCAAAGTGATTAGTAAAACGATGGCTATACAAGACTTTAAAACTAAAGGTTTTTTACTCATACAATATTGTTAAAAAAATTGGTTTTTTATTATTGGAAAATTATTAATTTTATATTTGCGAAATCTTATTTTAATTCCAAGAATCAAAAACAAGACAAAAACACATCCCAAACAACCTAAAGACTCGTATAAAGATATTTGATTCAAGTTCTTCAAAAATAATCATCCCCACCGGCGTCTTCTTCGCTGGAGAGGTTGATCTTAACTTCAAGGCCTTGGGCGGAGTCGGCGTTGCCGAGGGCTTCTTCGAGGGTGATGATGCCGTTTTTGTACATGTCGTACAAGGCCTGGTCGAAGGTTTGCATGCCGTCTTCCAGGGATTTTTCCATGGCCATTTTCAATTCGTTGATTTCACCGCGGCGAATCATTTCTCTGATTTGTGGTGTATTCATCAACACTTCACAAGCTGGTCGCCTTTTGCCATTGACATCAATAACCAAACGCTGAGAAATAACCGCCCTTAAATTCAAGGCCAAATTCATCAACACATTGTTGTGCATATCCGATGGGAAAAAGTTCAGCACACGTTCCATGGCCTGGTCTGAGTTATTGGCGTGCAAGGTCGCCATACACAGGTGGCCGGTTTCTGCAAATGACACCGCAGCTTCCATGGTTTCAGCGTCGTTAATTTCACCAATCAGAATCAAATCCGGTGCTTCCCGTAAAGCATTTTTCAAAGCAGGTGCATAGCCCATCGTGTCAATACCAATCTCACGTTGGTTCACCACCGATTTTTTATGCTTGTGAACATATTCTATAGGATCTTCAACGGTCAAAATATGACCTGTTACATTTGAATTTCTGTAATCAATCATTGATGCCATGGTGGTTGATTTACCAGAGCCTGTTGCACCCACCACCAAAATCAATCCGCGTTTCTCCATAATCAGATCGTACAAATGACTCGGCATATTTAATTCATCCAGCTTGGGAATGGTGCTTTTGATGGTTCTGATGACCATTGAAACTTCGCCACGCTGACGAAATACATTCACCCTGTAACGACCAACTCCTTTGATGGATACGGCCAGATTACATTCCATGGTGTCTTCAAATTCTTTGATCTGCCTTTCGTCCATCAGTGAATATGCAATTTTCTCGACAATTCCTGGCGGCAATCCGGTACTGCTCAACGACCTCAAAACACCTTCTGCTTTGATGTTAATGGGTGCCCCGGTACTTAGGTACATATCGGAACCATTTTCTTCTCTCATGGTTTTCAGAAAGTGCGTCAGATCCATAGTTTTCTCTTTTTAGATGATTATTGTTTTGTTATTGTTTCATTTTGACAAATTTTTTCAAGCATGCTTTTTTTGATGCCCAATAAGTCCCCTGCTTTATAGAATAAATTTTCTTCTAATAAATGTACCTGATTATCGGCAATCGCCAACTCCCAAAGTTGTTCCATCAATTTGATTTTTTGTATTTTATTCAAGTAATTATTGATGACATTGGTTTGAGATTCAAGTGAAATCGAGAAGTTGATTCGGTCCTCCGCTTCCTCAATATATTGGTTGGCCTTATCTGTAGTTAAATTCAGGGATTGTGACAAATATGCGGACAAAACCTGTTTTTCTGCATAAAGTTCGACAAAATCTGCTTTGACCATTTCTAACATCAATTCCACAATGGCCTGGTTTAATTCCTTGGTTTCATCAGCATTAAGAACTATTTTTTTCTGCTCAATTTGTAAAATAGACTTGATTGAATTGAATAAATTCATGCAGGAATTGTTGCCGGTGTGATTAAAATACTGATAATACACAATACCCAAGAAAACTTCCAATATAAACATGCGACTATTTTTATTGATATCTGCCATCCTGACATTCTCTGCTTGTCAAAAACAAACCACATTAGTCCCAGAGCCAGTCAATCAACAATCCTTGAGTACTGATGTCTTGATTGAAGGTATTAAACAATGCCAGGAAGATGAAGCATGTCTTGATGCATTGAATACATACTTCAGTCAATTGGCAGAACAAAAAGAAATCCAAGACAGTCCGTTACCTGAAGACAATGCCCTGAATGAAAAAGTAACCGTAGAAGAAGCCATACAGAACCAAGTCAATGTTGGCCAGCAACCCTTACTAACCAACACCAGAATCCAGGCAGCATTGAATGAATGGCTGACCTGGAAACGACCCAAACTGATTGAAACCTGGAACAACTATCAATACCTCAAGGCCAAGATACATCAACCATTCAAGGAAAAAGACATTCCAGAATCATTGCTACTGGCCATCATAGCGCAAGAGTCTGGTGGCAGGGTTCATTCCATGTCGTCAGCCGGTGCCAGTGGTTTGTTTCAACTGATGCCGGCAACTGCTGACCGCTTTGGCGTGAAAGGAACCATTGGTGATTATGATGCCAGGTTTCATCCGGAATCAGCTGCCAAAGGTGCTGCCAAATACATTGAGGAGCAACGCCAGTTGTATGGCGATGATTTTGCCAAAATTCTCGCTGCTTATAATGCAGGTGAAAACCGCTTCAAGAGACTGAACAAAAAACATGGAAACCGTTCAATTTGGGACACCCCATTTTTTTACGACTTACCCAGTGAAACACAGGATTACATTGCCATCGTTTTGTCAGCCAAATTAATTTTTGACATGCCGCAGGCCTACAACGTTGAGCTTAAGGAAGTTGATGGTTCGACAGCACTGATACGAGCCAGAAAAGATACATCATTGAGTGAGTTGGCTGTTTGTTTTGGGCAGCACAACAACGAAATTGGCTGGTATCGAATATTAAGGAACCTGAATGCCACCACCAAAGCCAAAAGGGTCATCAAGCAAAATACAGTGGTGGTCATCCCCAATGAATTAAAGCCCATTTATGAAACCACCTGCCAGGATGAAAACCTGATGGCATTGGCCAAGAAAATACATGATGCGGACTTCCCCGATCGTCCAGAATTCACCTGGTACAAAATCAAGAAAGGCGATTCTTTGAGTTCTATCAGCAGAAAATTCAAATGTTCAAGCAAACGCGAAATTGCTCAACTCAATAAGCTCAAAGCACCACGTTATTTGATCAACGCAGGTAAGAAACTGAAAGTGCCAAGATGCTGAATAAAAGCGGGTATAAGTGGTGGGTTATCTGCACTTATGCCGTTGTTTGCCTGATTCAAATTATTTCCGCCAGCCAGCACCAATTGTTTGGTGATGAAGCCTTTTATTGGTTAGAAAGTCAAAATCTGGACTGGTCCTATGCTGAATTGCCTGGCTGGACGCAATGGATGATTGCACTGTCACAATGGTTGCTACCTCAAAGTGAATTTGCAATCAGGTTACCCTCTTTACTGGCAGCGTTGAGTTTACCTTGGATTGGTATGGCGATAAGTCAAGCCATTCAGCCACAAGCACAGCAAGCTTGGCGTACAGGTTTGTTATTTTTGTCTTTGCCTTTATTAACATTGGCTGGTATTTTGGCCATTCCAGATATCTGGGTCATATTTTTTGGCACTTTAGCTGTATACCTCTTAATTCAATGTCTCAACAAACCAAGCAGAATTTTGTTTGTGACACTGGGCTTGATACTGGCCTTCGGCATCAATGTCCATGTGCGCTTTTGGTTGGTGATATTTATCGCTGCTGCTGTGACAATTTGGCAATTCAGAAATCAACCATCGGTAATCCGGAAGTTATTACTCATCACTTTACCCATCATGTTATTGGGCTTTATACCCATTCTGTTATTCAACTTGCAACATGATTTCCCCCTCTTTGCCTTTCAATTGAGTGATCGACACCCTTGGTCCTTTCAGCCAGAGCACTTTAAGTTTTTTGTCATTCAGTTTTTAGTCACCACACCTTTGATGTTTGTTTTTTTATTTCAGACTGTAAGACAATACAAAGCATTGAACAAACCACAAAGTCTGATCACGTCGATTGCTGTATCTCATTGGTTGCTGTATGCCTTTTTAGGCTTTTTCTCTGATGAATTACGCTTTAACTGGCATTGGCCATTGTTTTCATATGTGCTGATTGCTACAGTAGCAGGGACTACAAATTTTTTCCCTAAGCTGTCATTTTGGGCAAAATCCACAGGGGTACTCAGCAGTCTGAGTCTGATGCTGTGGCTTTATTGGGGAATGCACCTCAGTCAATCCATATCAACGTTAAACGCGCGCTTTACTGAAAATGCGCGAGGCTGGAAAGAACTGGCAAGCGCAACCGAACAACACATTAAAAATAAAGGCCTGACCCAAGTGGTAACGGATCAATTCATGACATTGGCCGAACTCAAGTTTTACCTTTCTGAGGATGTTAGCCTTTCTTCACTGCCTCATCCTTTAAATCAAAAACACGGTCGCCAGAAACAACTGGAAATCATGAGATTTGTCCAGCCTAAGACCACAAAAAAATCTCTGTTGGTGGTAGAACACAGCACTTTGAAATTTGAACAAACCATCCCTTTTTACCAACATGCTTGTGAAGAACTGAATGGTATCAGGTTAATCGGCTCCCTCGATTACCAACAAGGCATCAAGTTCTTTTACTTTTTTGAAACGGGAACAGGGACTTGTGAACTGCCACTAATTAGTCGAACCTGAAAAATGCATAACATACTGTTAAATATAAGTAATTTCTCTCATGCTGCATATAATTTCGACCAGAAAACAACCACTAACCTGCATTTTTCTGGTCGACGATGTGGTACACGGAAGTGCCACCTTGAGCCAGCAGGCTCAAGTGAGGTCAAAAAACACCAGTTAAATCGCACTTTAACGGTTAAGTGTTTTTTGACCGATCCTGATAAAGGCCAGGATGGACTTTTTCAGGGGCGACTAATTATCAATACCCAATCTGAACAAGAACTCATCACCGGGTCAGTGTTTTGGCCTGAATTTGAGTCAATTCAATTAACGATCAATGGTAGCCTATTAACCCAAAAACATATTAAAGCTGTAATAGGCAGCAATCCTTTGTTTGCGGATTTAGAAATTGAAAACTACCAATTGACTGAGTTTTCTTTTGCAATTGAAAACCTCTCACCACCAACGCAAATCACTGTATTATTTAATAATTTTCAAATTCACAGTGCCAGGAAGCGACCCATTAACCATCTTCGAGCAATTGACGCAAATCTATTACACCGGCATTAGCACGTGAAATATACGAAGCCATCACCAAAGAATGGTTGGCAAAAAAGCCAAAACCGGAACCATTCAAAATCATTGGCGTCCAAATCGTATCCTGAGCGGCTTCCAATTCACGAATGATTTGTTTCAAAGAAACCAAGGCATTTTTCTTTTCCAGCACACCTTTGAAATCTACTTCAACAGCTTTCATAAAATGAATCAGTGCCCAGGTGGCCCCTCTGGCTTCATAGAAATTATCATCGATTTGTAACCAAGGTGTTTGCACACGTAGCTCACTGGGTTTATAAGTTGAAGTCTCAGCCACCTCGTCACCACCTGTATCTGTATTTACCCTATTTTGTCCAACGCTGGCACTTAGTTTTTGTGACAAGGCACCTAAGCGCTTTTCAACCAGGTTCAGCCAAATGACCAGATTGTCAGTACGCGCAAAAAACTGTGCATCTGGATCACTGTTGTCCGCCAAACGAGTTAAATAACTATGAAAAAATTCCTGTCCTTCACGGTATCGACCTTCAGTCCTTGGCCACAACCACTTGTCATTGTCATTATGAAATTTTGGATCTGCCTGAGCCAAATCGACATCTTCCTCCGATTGGCTTTGAGATCGAGAAATATCATTACGCATCACCCGTGCAAAATCTCTGACCTGAACCAGCACCCCAAACTCCCAATTTGGTATGTTATCCATAAACACAAAAGGTGGCATCACATCATTGGACATATAACCACCCGGTTTGTTAAGTAATACATCAGTGACTTCCATAAAAGTGGCACCACTGGTAAAACCTGTAACTAATTCATGTTGATGAAAGCCTGCCCGTTTTTCGGCATTTAATTTGACATCAAAAAAATCTGGTTCCTGATCAAAGTACATGGCCAATAAAACCTGAACAATGATAAAAATCAGTAAACCATAGAACCACCATTTTGTGCGCTTTTTTGAACTTGAATACCTGTTTTCCATAGACTCTCAAACATTGATATTATAATAATTATAAATCAACACAAAGATTTCAGCATGTGCTATTAGTTAGTTTTGAACAGCCTGCTCAAACAAGTTTATGGTCTCAGGCAATTGCAATTTTTCGCGAAACACCTCCAACATCTCTTTAAGCAGTTCATGATCAACCGATGTAATGATGTTTTCAGACTCTAATGGGTCATGATAAATATCATACAGTCTGAAATTATAAAACTTATCGCGAAGCCGGTTAACCATCAATTTATACATGTGATTTGACGACTCACGAACCAGGGCGAATACTTCACGCGTCCTGATGGTTTGATGGAAGCTGTAACGAGTTGCAGGCGGCTTGTCAAGTAAGGAAATCCCCTGGTAAGTAGACACCTCAGGCAGGTCCAAACAATCCAGTATTGTTGGAGCCAAATCAACCAAAGAACCATACCTGGTGTTGTTTAGTTGGCACTTTCCAGAAGTGTCATAGA
>JAUHXW010000215.1 GCA_030426705.1 Gammaproteobacteria bacterium | reverse complement strand
CCCACTTAAAATAAAAAGCGCAAACAAGAACTTCAAGTTTGCGCTTCGATTTTTTGACATGATTTATTACTAACGTGTTTTGGTCATTCTGACCACATCTTTTTTAGCCACTGAAATGGTGGCATCGCCACGCATATAACGGGTTGCTATGGTTAAATGGGTTTTGTTTATAGATAAAAGCTTGCCAAAAATGGGACGCCCTCTTTTGGTTCTTACCCGGATGTTTTCTCCGATGGCCTCATTCCAGTCTTTGATGACATATTCATTGGGGGTTTCTCCACCTACGGTGTGTTTGATGGTTTTCAAAAGTTCTTTGGGTGCATTGGCTTCGTCTTCCAGGCGCTTGGCTTCTGCTTCTTTGGCTTCTAATTCAGTGCGGAGAGTTTCAATGTCCAATTCAAGAAAGTCAATATCCGCCAGTTCGATTTGTTTATAATCACTTTCGCCAAATGCCGCTTCAATATCAGATTTAATAAAGAAATCTTTTTGACTCAAGTCTGCAAACTCATAAATATACTGAGGTTCTAGTAAATCGAAAATCGCATTGATTTCAATGTTTTCTGCCAGAGACCTTTGGTATTGGTTGCTCAACATTGCTGGCATCTCCTTACCATGGTAGATTCTTAGCTGGGTCTGGATTTCTTCAGCTGATCTGACTCGATAAGCGGAAAATGATTCATTGTTTTGTTGGGCACAAAAATCATTGCGCTTTTTATTAAAGCCTTGGTCAGCATGGTAGTAATACAGCTTTTCTACAATGGTGTCCTGAAAGCTGATTTGGGCAATGTCGCTGGTTCGAGTCAATGTGCCAGACCAAACAATATACCAGTTATCGGTACTCTCGATATTAAGGTTAAAATCAATGTGGTATGAATCAACCAGTGAATAATTGAGTTCAATGTCAAACTGGGGACTTGTTGCCATTATGCCACGCCATTGCTCGGGGGAAAAATTGGGCTCGGGCCCAGTTCCACAACCAAAGGCACCGAGGTAACCTGCTGCCATTGGCCAATAATTTTGCTTTTCTGCTGCAGTTAGGTAATCCTGTGAATTATTATCAAAACTGATGTTTTTAAATGAAATGGTCAGGTTATTAGGCACATGGGTTGTTAATTTTTGCGGGCCTGAAAACAGCAATTTGCGCATATCAGCATGTATGCTGATAGAGTTTATCAGTATAGACTGTTTAAACCCGTTTGGAGTGAAACGGACCCCATGAACAGTCACATTACCATCCAGTGAGGATTCTATACTGGAATGATTCCATGTGCCCATATGTTCCAGGTGGTTCATGACACCTCTGACAAAGAATTCACTGTTGTTCTTGATGCGCCAATATGGCAGGGCAACCAAAGCGATTAAAATGGCCAAAACAATGATTTTATTTCTGTTACTCATACAATCCTCATTACATCACCGGTTCAGCAAAACCGGCAAAAGCAGATATTATTATCGTTTGAATTTGCTTGGAAGACAAATTTACATTGGGGAAATTACCAATTACTTCATAATTTTGATAAAAATCAGGGTGATTGGCAAGCACTTCTTCTTGTCCGGGTTTGAGACGGTAACTGGTTGAATAGCGAAATGGCCAAATATCAAAAATGGGCAATTTCCTTGATATGGTGGCCATGAAACCACTGATGTGGCTGAAAAATGGAATCTGTTCCTTAGCGGCGACCACCCAACTGTTGTCATCACGCATATCCAATTCAATGTTTTTAGTCAGTTTTTCTGCAAATTCCCTGCTCTCAATCACAAACCCAGATTCGGTATTGAGCACATCAGATCGAGGATCAAAATTATGAGAGCCAATCATTGAAAGATAGTTATCAATAACAAAGGATTTGCCATGCATACCAAATCGGGTTGTATCATTGATGTAGTCGGTGGTGAAAAACCGTTCCATCATACCTGGCCGGTCTTTATACTCATAAATATGCATTTTCAGTTTTTTCAAATAAAAGCGTTTGTATTTGTAGGAAATGGCATACACATAGTAAGCATCCGTTGAAGCCAGCGAGTTGGTTGAAACCCGAAATAACAAATCCGGATTTTTGCGCCGTAACTTTTTGAAAGTTTTACGTGCTTGTCGGCTGAACACCAAGTACGGGGTTTGAATCAGAATTTCATGTTTTGCATTGGCAAAGTATTGATGTATTTTTTGGGTTAACTGTTTATTGGCTTTGCGAGCTTCCCGGTTAAAAGGCTTGTCATGAGTGTCGCTGAAATATTCGACCCGATCAGTGGCCACAATTTCATTGAAAAATGTGCGGGCAATTAATTCGATATCTTGAGCCTGATCAATCAGTTTTTGGGCTTTGGGAGGATACGGTTCATCCCAATCAATTTTTGACTGTTCGCCATTCAATATTTTGCTGCTGACATCGCGCAAGTGTTCAACCCGCACCACATGAGGGCTACCCCAAAAACTGGCAAAAGATTCGGTGATTTGTTCGACGACTGGCCCAATGGCTAATACGTCTCGGTCTTTATAATTAAAAGTTTCATCCCAATCATAATAACGACTTTGGTAATTTCTGCCGCCAACAATTCCGTATTTATTGTCCACAATGAAGGTCTTGTTGTGCATTCGCTTGTTCAGTTTGGCCATACAACAGGCAAGGGCACTGAAAAATTCAAAAGGCGAGGTGTGAGCATCCTGAAAGACCGGGTTATACAATTTGAATTCCAGGTTTTGGTGCAATGTAGCCAAATCAGTCACCAACCATGAATTTCCCATGGAAAATAATTGGTCAATGATGACTTTAACTTTAACGCCACGTTTGGCTGCGGCCAATAATTCACGCAAAACCAAATGGCCGGCTTCATCATTCACCCAGATAAAGGTTTGTATTTCAATAGACTGTTCCGCGGAGCGAATTAAGTTCAAACGTGCCAACAACGATTGTTCACCATGATCCAGTAACAGCATGTGGTTTTTGTCACTGACTTGCGCCAGGTTGTAATAGGCCGCAAATGGGGTTGGGTCGGCACATCTTGTTTGATCTTCTGGTGAACAAGTGAGGGAATCATCCTTTTGGACTTCAACCACTTGCTCAACCCGTTTGATGGTTTCCTGATTGACTGTGCAACTGCTACAAATAACTGTCAGCAAAACAAGGGCATACCAATTTAATGACTTCATCCTTTACCTATGGCGTTAATTCTGATTTTTTCGATGATGGGTTTTTTGCAGGCAATGGCCACAGCAAATCCGCTGACCACTCCAGTTTCGCAAAAATGTATTTTATCATCTGCTGAAGGCAAGCGGTTAAGGTATGACCACAAGTTTCCACCTTCTAATTTGCACCAGGCTTCCTTTCGGGTCCATTGGCGATAAAATGTTTCAAATTGTTGCTTGGGGCTGAGGTCTATCAAAGCCTGGTATTCATCCGGGTGAAAATACCTTTTGGCAGTTTTTAAAAATTCACGGTCGGTTTTTTTGACTTCGATATCAAGACCAATTTCACATGAACTCACCACATAAGCATGTAGCTGTCTTGAATTGCTGTGAGAAAAATAAATGGGGTGTTCTGTGTATGGTTTGCCGTTAGGACCTTTTTTAATGGTGATGTTCGATGAAGTATTCAGTTGTTCCTGTAATAACTGTTGTAAAATGGCGTCCGAGTGCGCTTTGGCTCGCTTTTTGTCTTTATAAGGGTTGTTATGCAACCAGATGTTAATCTCTTTGTTCATCAACTATGTCTGAAACGCTTTTACAAATCAATCAAGCATTGCAACATAAAATCACCTCAGAAATCAAACAAAAAGGGGCGATTAGTTTTGCGCAATTCATGGCCATGGCGTTGTATGAACCTGGTTTGGGGTATTACAGTGCTGGGTTGAACAAGCTGGGTGAGGAAGGTGATTTCATCACAGCACCGGAACTGGGCAGTCTGTTTGCGCGTTGCCATGCCACGGTTTTCGCCGATGTTCTAAAACAGCTTCGCCATCCTGTTTTGTTGGAGTTGGGCGCGGGAACCGGACAGTTTTGTTTCGATGTTTTGTTGGCTTTGGATGAATTACAAGTACTTCCTGAACAGTATTGTATTGTCGAAATCAGTGCGGATTTGAAACAGGTACAACAGCAGAATCTTGAACAATTACCAAGCCACCTCAGGGACAGAATCCAATGGTTGGATCGTCCGCCTGAAAATAAATTTGATGGCATCCTATTTGCCAATGAAGTGATTGATGCTTTGCCGGTAGAAATTTTTCGCTGTCATCAGCAGAAATATGAACGGCTGATGTTGTCAGTGAAAAACGATTCATTGATGGAACAGTGGCAGGTTTTTCCTGAATCAATGAATGCTTTGTTAAATGATTTGAAACTTGATTTGCCTGACGGATATCGGTCTGAGTTTTTGCCTCAATTGGATGCCTGGGTTCAAGCCATTACAGCCAATTTAAAAAAAGGGATGGTGATGTTGGTTGATTATGGTTATGGTCGGAAGACCTATTACCACCCACAAAGAAATTCTGGCACCTTGGTTTGTCAACGTAGGCACCAGGCCAATTTCAACCCATATCAAGACATAGGCTTGCAGGATATCACCGCTTTTGTTGATTTTACCGCTGTTGCTGAATCCCTGGAATTGGCAGGAATGCAAGTCATCGGATATACCACACAAGGGGATTTTTTAATGGATGCAGGCATCAATCAATGGCTTAATCCCGATGATGATTATGCCGAATACTACAAACTGGTCAGCGAAATGAAACAATTGGTGTTGCCTGAAGAGATGGGTGAAAAGTTCAAAACCATCGCCGCAGTGAAAAATATAAAGTCAACAATCAAAGGCTTCAGCAACAATCGATGGAATGAGTTGTGAAATATAAATTTTGAACAATGACATTCAGTCAGGAACTAATTGTATCTAGCCTGGGTCTGAGTCGATGATGAAAAAAATAAACTCAAATTCTATTGTTTACTTGTTACTTACTTTTGTAACAATCAGCCAAGCACAATTCAAAGAACCTGCCAACAAATCTTCAGAATCGGTGAGCAATCAGGTTGTTCACTTAGATTCAATCTGGTCAGATTTTAAAGACAAAAAAACTGAAACTATAACAGTCAATCATGCACCTGAAACCATAACTCGAACAATGATTGAAGACAGCAAAGACAACATTTGGATTGCTTCCTGGGAAGGTGTCTTTAAGTTCAATGGCAGTGATTTTGAACACATCACCAAAGAAGTCAGTGACGCACGTTTTTTTGTGGTCATGGAAGACAGTCAAAACAATTTTTGGTTCGGCTCTATAGGTTCTGGGGTCTATCATTACGATGGTTTGACTTTTAAAAATTACAACATCAGTAATGGGTTAATCAATGATCGGGTGACCAATATTTATGAGGACCATGCTGGTCACATCTGG
>JAUHXW010000214.1 GCA_030426705.1 Gammaproteobacteria bacterium | reverse complement strand
CAATCAAAACGACTTCAATACCGCCCAACAAACCCTGACCACCCTCAAGGAACTGTCACAACAGACACCCAACGATTATCTGACTTTCAAGCAGAAAATAGCGGAATTGACAGAAATGATTCAAGCCAATTAAAACACTTGCCTATATTTTCCTACAGCCAAGTAAGAAATCTGCTACGGACTTGAATCGTTGTTGGCAGTTATACTGCCCGTTTTATTAGCAAACAAAATATGACCAAACTGGCAGCCGTCTTATCAAGAGCAGAATTTGGAGTACAAGCACCTCAAGTTCGTGTAGAAGTACATATTTCAAGGGGCTTACCCGGTCTGAGTATCGTAGGTATGCCGGAAACTGCGGTGAAAGAATCCAAAGATCGGGTGCGGGCTGCCATCATGAACTCTGGTTATGAATTTCCGAGGCACCGCATCACCATCAATTTGTCACCTGCCGATATTCCAAAACAAGGTGGTCGTTATGATTTGCCTATAGCTATTGGGGTGTTGGCCGCTTCGGACCAGGTGCGTCGAGATAAGCTGCTTGATGTCGAGCTGGTGGGAGAGTTGGCTTTGGGTGGTGATTTACGTCCGATTCGTGGTATTTTACCTGTGGTCAGTGAAGTGGCTGAAACTGGTCGCAGTTTGATTTGCCCTGTGGATAATGGCGTGGAAGCGGCGCTGGTGCAATCTTGTGACTGTATGTTGGCCAACAATATTTTAGAGGTTTGTGCCTGGTTGGATGCTGTAGATGAATTGCCACGCGCAGAAATCAATGGTTTACAAAGAAATCATCACTTTCCAGACTTGGCTGATGTCAAAGGCCAGGAACATGCCAAACGGGCTTTGACCATAGCCGCAGCTGGCAAACATAATTTGCTTTTTTATGGGCCACCCGGTACAGGGAAAACCATGCTGGCGAGTCGATTACCCGGCATACTGCCTAATTTGACCGAAAATGAAGCATTGGAAACAGCGTCGGTGGCTTCAATCAGTGCTCAGGGATTCGATCCATCATCCTGGAGTCAACCGCCGTTCCGAGCGCCCCACCACACCGCTTCTGCGGCAGCGCTGGTCGGTGGCGGATCGAATCCGATGCCTGGCGAAATATCCTTGGCACAGAATGGCATTTTGTTTTTGGATGAGCTTCCAGAATTTTCTCGTCATGTTTTGGAAGTGCTGCGCGAACCGCTTGAATCCGGAAAAATCATTATATCACGTGCTGCCAGAACGGCCGAATTTCCAGCCAGATTTCAATTATTAGCGAGTCTGAACCCTTGCCCTTGTGGTTATTTTGGTGACCCAGATCGAACTTGTGAATGTTCAGTGGGACAAATTCAAAATTACCGCAACCGCATTTCCGGGCCTTTATTGGATCGCATTGATTTACAAGTCGAAGTGCCGCGGATCCCGCACAAAACCCTGAGACAAAGCAGCCCAGCCACCATCAACAGCCAACAAATCAAACAGCAGGTCATGCAAAGTCGTCAACGCCAATTGAAGCGAAATAAAGGTAAATGTAACGCCCAATTGGAAGGCAAGGAAATCGAACAATTCATACCTTTGTCAGAACCACAACTTGATTTTCTGGAAACTGTCGTCGATCAATTGCGCCTTTCCGCCAGAGCCTACCACCGCATCATCAAAGTCAGTCGCACCATCGCCGATTTGGAAGGCTCGGAAATCGTGGAACAACATCATTTGGCCGAAGCCATCAGTTTTCGCGGTTTTGACCGGGCTCAGTAAACTTTCATTGCCTCACTTATTGCAACACAATTCTTAATACAAAAAAGCCCTGATGGTTAAACTGAGCAATAGCAGCACAGCCACCCCACCCATCCAAAGGGCAGCAAACCAAAGGCCTTGTTGGTATTTCTTTTTCATCTTCAATGGTACTGATCTTCAGAATTAACCTTACCCCTGAACACCCAGTAAGAATATCCGGTGTAAACCAAAATGGTGGGAATCAAAATGGCCGACCCGACCAACAAGAATTTTAAACTGGACTCTGGCGAAGCCGCTTGCCAAATGCTGATTGAAGGCGGCACAATTTGTGGGTAAAAACTGATACAAAGACCAAAATAGCTCAATGCGAACAACGCAATGGTGGTCAAAAACGGTGCCAACTCTCTACCAGACTTAATGGCTTTCAGTAAATAAAGCCCCAGCACCACCGTAATCACTGGAACCGGTGATAAGTACAAGTAATTCGGATAATCAAACCAGCGCCTCATATAAGGATCTTGCTTAAATAACATCCACACACTGACCACTGCAATCATAAACCCAAGCGCCAAGGTTAGCTGAAAGGCAGCCTGTCTACATAAACGCTGCAAGCGGTGCTCAGTTTTGTAAATCAACCAACAAGCACCCAATAGCGCATAACCAATAACCACTGCTATACCCGTGATCAAAGAAAAAGGTGTCAGCCAATCCCACCAACCTCCGGCATAAGCACGGTCTGCCACCTCAATGCCTTGCACCAATGCACCCAGGGCAATGCCTTGTGCCAAAGCTGCCAATAATGAGCCTAAGGTAAAACCAAGATCCCAACGTTTGCGTCCACTTTCACTGCGACTTCTCCAGCGAAACTCAAAGGCCACACCCCGGAAAATTAATGCCAGTAACATCAACACCAGGGGCACATACAACGCCGGCATAATGATGGCAAAAGCCAATGGGAACGTGGCATACAAGCCACCGCCTCCCAGCACCAGCCAGGTTTCATTGCCATCCCAAAAAGGTGCGATGGAATTCATGGCATTGGCCTTGTCCTGTTGCTCTCGAATAAAAGGGAACAACAACGCAATGCCCAAATCAAAACCATCCAGCACCACATAAGCGAACACTGCAAAAGCCATCAGTCCAGCCCAAATCAATACATAGTCCATCTCAGTGTCCCTCCTCAGCTGAGTCTTTTTGTAGACCCTGAATCGGTGTAATGCCAGCTGCTCGCCGCGCCTGACCGCGTTGAATGTCTTTTTCATTCATGCTCGGCTTGTGTTTGAACAGTTGTAATAAATAATAAATACCCGCACCAAAGACCATGAAATAAACTACCACAAAAGCCAACAAAGAGGCATTTACGGCCGGTGCATCCAATGGTGAAACCGCATCAGCCGTGCGCAACAAACCATATACCACATAGGGCTGTCGTCCCACTTCAGTGGTGATCCACCCGGCCAATATGGCCAATGTACCACTGGGGGCCATCAACACAGCCAAACGTTGTAACCAAACTGCCTCATACAAACGACCGCGGAACCTGGCCCAAGCTGACCAAAGACCCACCAAAACCATGGCAAAACCAATTGCCACCATGATTCTAAAAGACCAAAACACCATAGGTACATTAGGCCAGTCTTCTTCAGGAAAAGCATCTAAGCCTTGAATATGACCATCCACCTCATGAGTCAAAATGATACTGCCCAATTTAGGTACGGCTATTTCGGCATGTACTTCTTTTTGTTCCATATCAGGCCAACCAAACAATATCAATGGTGCACCATTTTGACTTTCAAAATGACCTTCCATCGCTGCAATTTTCATCGGTTGATGCTTTAAAGTGTTTAACCCATGGAAATCACCAGCAATGATTTGAATGGGAGCCACCAACAAAGCCATCCACATCGACATGGAAAACATCAGCTTAGCCGCTGAATTGCTGCGATCTCTAAGCACATGCCAGGCTGAAACACCAGCCACCAAAAACGCCGTGGTCAAAAACGCCGCCAGCATCATATGGACAAAGCGATAAGGAAATGAAGGATTGAAGACCACCTGCCACCAGTCGGTAGCAATGAACTGTCCCGCTTCATTGATAGCAAAACCTGCTGGGGTTTGCATCCAGGAGTTCACCGCCAAAATCCAGAAGCCCGAAATCATGGTGCCGATGGCCACCATGATGGTGGCAAAGAAATGCAGTTTACGCCCAACCCGATTTGAGCCAAACAACATCACACCCAGAAAACCCGCTTCCAGGAAAAAGGCGGTCAAGACCTCATAGCCCATCAAAGGACCGAGAATTGGACCAGTTTTATCTGAAAACACACTCCAATTAGTGCCTATCTGGTAACTCATCACGATACCTGACACCACACCCATACCAAAAATAATGGCAAATATTTTGATCCAATATCGCCAGACACGGCGGTAGATGTCTCGACCGGTTTTCAGCCACAAGCCTTGTAAAACCATTAAATACCAGGCCAGGCCAATCGATAATGCAGGAAAAATAATATGAAATGCAATGGTAAAAGCAAATTGCAGGCGTGCGGCCAATACCGCATCGAATAATTCGAACATGACTGTTCTCCAATAGAAATGTGGGCACTTCTGGTCAGTATCAATTTTAACATTTCAGCAAACGGTTTCCCATCAAAACCGAAATTATCGAACTTTCCGAAACCCATCTGAAACGTGTCAAAGTTCCAAAAGTTCCTGAATGCGTCAGAATCCCTTATTTTCCTGGTAAAACCATGTACTTTATGCGTCATATCGTTATAATACGCGGCTTTTGAACCCAACGAAGGAAATCAAATGTCTTTAAAACATATTCCTGTAGGTAATGATGTGCCTCATGACATCAATGTATTGATTGAAATCCCACGCAATGGCGAAGCCATTAAGTACGAAGTGGACAAAGATTCTGGCATGATTTTGGTCGATCGTGTTTTGAACACCGCCTTCCGCTACCCTTGTAATTACGGATTTGTGCCTCACACTTTGTGTGGTGATGGTGATCCCGTTGACGTTTGTGTGATTATGCCGGTACCTTTGTTACCAGGTTCAGTGATTAAATGTCGTCCAGTTGGCGTTTTGAAAATGACTGATGAAAGTGGCGAAGATGCCAAAATCATCGCTGTTCCTGTTTCAAAAGTGAGCGGTTTGTACCGCCACATTGCTGATGTTCGTGACATCAATGATGAAACCCTGGACAAAATCGCTCACTTTTTTGAGCATTACAAAGATCTGGAAAAAGGCAAATGGGTCAAAATCGAAGGCTGGGGTGGTGTAGAAGAAGCCAAGCAAGAAATTTTAGATTCTGTTAAAAGATTTGAAGAGACTGAAGAAAAACCTTTGTTCTGATTCGATTGAAAATTAACACCAAAAACCCGGCTCTGAGTCGGGTTTTTTATAATAAGTCAAAAAACTGTAATCCAAATAAACAACTTTGAACCAACAAAATAAGTTGAAGTAACACCGAATACCATTTTTGCAAATTCAAAACCATTCCAGCGAACCCAAACAGCCCTCCTAATCCTGCGAAATAAATGGAACCCAATAACGCATAACCATGTCTATCAGGACCTGAAAAAAGATAAATATCAAAGAGCAAATAAGTAGAATATACAAGAAATAAACTCCCAATAAAAATCTCAACTACTGAAACAACTTGAATGACTTTATTTAA
>JAUHXW010000213.1 GCA_030426705.1 Gammaproteobacteria bacterium | reverse complement strand
ATGCAGCGAAAAATGTCACGGCTGAGTTTGAATTAATCAACACGCCTGTAACAGTCACTTTAAACAAGTTTGTATCAGAAAACTATCTAAGTGCAACTGTTGTGAGCAATCCAGCTGGTATATCATGTGGTCAAAACTGTAGTTTTGATTTTGAGCAAAACGCAACCGTTGTGCTAACGGCTAATCCTGCATCTGATACCGTTGTTGATTATTGGGATGGTTGTGACATAGAAAGCCAGGATGGTTTAGAGTGTACGGTGTTTTTGGGTTCCAATCCTCAAACCATAGACATATACCTTGATAAAAATCCTGATATCATTTTCAAGAATACATTTGATTAAAGGCATGAGTCAAAAAAAGGGTTCGACCGAACCCTTTTTTGCTGATACCAAGCTTGTTATCAAAACGCACTGGAAAAAATCACATCTCCCATATAGGACTCATGTGCACCCGCATCTCTGATGCCTTGGTCATTGATAAAGTTTGGGTCATCCCACATCTCATGACCATAAAAGTCTCTTGGCAGGGTGTGCGCATCGTCACCACACATGTCTATGGCATGAGAAATCGCACTCAAACGATAATCATGATTGCCTTCGTCTACAAAATACGGATTGGCGACCATCGAGTTGGTGAGGTTATCAAAGCCCGTATCATTATGTAACAACAAACAATCTTCGGCACCGAATATGTTAGTGATGTCTGCACCCAAGCCCACATGAGGTTCCCTGATAATACTGTTGGTATAACTGTAATAACCTGAGTTTTGGCGTATGGACGCCCCGGAGACCAAATTATTGGCCAATGTCACATGATTCAGTATCAATCCACTGTCGTGAAACCTTAAAGTAAACACATCATTCCAACCGTCGGCGCCATTTAGACCGTTGTTGTACACAAAAGAGTTTCTCAATTTTGCCGTCGCGCTGTTCATAGCGTACATCACCACACCACTTTCCGCTCTGTTCTGATGAAAGGTGCTGTATTGCATGTCAACATGCCCGGCATTGAGGTAAATCGCACCTCCCAAACCATTATTTTTAGATGTACCATTACCCACAAACTCATTACACAAGTTGTCGTTCCAACAGGCGACACCCATGTATTTTCCAAGGTACAAACTGGCTCCATTTTCAACAGCAACGCCACCACCACTTTGGGCGAAATTTTCTTTGATAAGCACGCCATACATGGCTGCTGAAGTGTCTTGACCTGTCAGATAAATACCACCGCCATTGCCAATAGAATTTGAATCTGAGTCGGCGGCATTTCCATTGATGTTAATCACTTCGTCATGAGCAATGCTACTAAGGGTCACACTAGCACCTGATGTGGCATAGATGCCACCCCCATTGTTACTGGCCGAATTTCCAGCAACACCTTTGAAGTCAAATAATGAACCTGAAGTTCCTGACATGACACTGACGTTACAACCACCGGCCGCAAAAATCCCACCGCCGTTGCCATAATCTAAGCTGACATTGTAAACATCATTTAAAATCACACCACTACCATTGCCTACATGAACAGAACCACCATAACATGAAATTCCACCACCATTGTCTGTGGCTTGATTATTTAATACCGTGGTTTGATAAAGGCTTACCCCACCAAAATCACTGTTAAAATAGATGCCACCGCCAAAACCACCGGTGTTGTTACTGATTAAACTTGAATAGATACTCACGCTAACACCGACGTCATCGAAGTCTATGATAGAAAAACCACCACCACTGTTTGACCCGCTTTTCATGCCATTTTTAATGTGTAAATGATGCAAACCAACACTGATGTGATTGCTGAATCCACTGATTTCCACCACGCTGTTGGTGGTACCGCCATCAAGGACTGTTTTGGTGCCAGAAACAATATCAGCATCGGCATGACTACAGTTTGCATACCCCCCTTTGATGACCAAAGGACTGCTGATTTCAATGTTTTCATACAGTGTGTTCTGATTAGTCACGCGAATTTCAGTTCCCGCACTTATGTCAATTAAATCTTGTAAGCTGTGTTGTGAAGTATTGTAATCGCAGCTGTTATCGCTGCCCAAAGTGACAAAAGCATGTAATTGGAAGTTTGCCATTGCCAACAAAAATATCATTAAGTTTTTCA
The DNA here is from genome assembly GCA_030426705.1 of Gammaproteobacteria bacterium. Taxonomy (GTDB): domain Bacteria; phylum Pseudomonadota; class Gammaproteobacteria; order Xanthomonadales; family Marinicellaceae; genus Marinicella. The sequence goes on along the minus strand of JAUHXW010000213.1, from coordinate 3,311 downwards.
TGACGTTGCCTCCTGTTTTTTTACCACCAATTGATCAGCAGCCAACTCTTTGCTGCGTAGGGCCGGAATCAGCATCGGCACTTTTTCTTTATAGGCTAGATAATCATCGCCAAACTCTTTTTCCAAATCTTTTTCTTCTAAATGAATGCCCACCAAAATATAGGCTGTACACATCAAGGCAAAAACCAGATGTGCTACTGTCATTACAGGTGTGGCCCAAACAATGATGGTCCAACCCACATAAATAGGATGACGAACCCTTTTATACAGCGAAGGCATCACAAATTTCGCTTCATTCATTTCTTTGCCCTTCAAGTGATACCAAACCTGTTTCAAACCGAACAGGTGAAAATGGTCAATCAGGAAAGTTGAAAGGAACAACAGCCCCCAGCCAAACATAAACAACACCAATACTGCATTTTTAATGATTTCGTTATCAGTGCTCCAAATCACACCACCCATGGGTTGCCAAAAATAAAACAGTGCAAGCATCACCAGGTTTGACAACAACACATAAGTTGAGCGTTCTGCTGATTGCGGAATGTAATTGGTAATCCAGCGCTTAAAACCAGTCCTGGCCATACCACTGTGTTGAATGGCAAACAGCGAAAGCAAACCCAGGTTAATCATTAAAGCCTGACTGAAAGGTATGCTTGGTAAAGCATCCAATGAATTTTCCACATGAATGTTACCAATAAAGCCGATGGCATAAACGGTCACGCCCTGAAACATCAGGTAGACCAAAACCCCATAAATAAAAACAGATAATTTTTTCATTTTTAATACTCCAATTTTGTTAATATGTTTAAGCGACCAGTTGCGAGAAAAGTGCTGTTGGTCGACATGTTTGGGTATTTTCCATTTGGCGTGTTTTTATACTTGACCAGACCGTGACCAATTAATGACCTTTTTATGACCTTTAATAAAAACTTTATATATCAATGATTTATAAATTTGACTCTTTTGAAATAAATCACCGCCTGAGGGAGGTTTTTTGTCATGGAGAACAGTTAAATATTGAGCCTAAGGTCTATGAATTGATTATTTATTTCATTGAAAACGCCAATCAGGCCATCAGTAAAGAACAGCTACAAAATGCCATTTGGCCCTCCCTGGAGGTTTCAGAAACTGCCGTCACCCGGGCCATCATGAAAGCCCGCAAAGCGCTGACTGATGATGCCAACCCACAAACCTATATCCACACCATTCATGGTCATGGCTATAAATTCATGGCTGATATTGAGACCCTTTCAGAAGATACAGCCGAAACAACTTCTCCGTCCTTTCAAGGCAATGACAGAAGCAAAACAGCCAAAATAATGGTGCTTTTGTTGCTGTTCAGTTTGGTTGCTGTAGCTGTGGTTTACATGACAGAACTCAATGCCCAGCCTGAAAATCATCAACTGTTGGTGCTGCCCATTGATAATCAGGTAGCGGATGATAAGCTGGCATGGGTTTCATTGGGTTTGATGTCACTGGCGGCCAAGGTGATTGAGTCTAACAGTGAAGTGTGGGTGATGTCAGAACGTGAATCGCTTAAAAGCCGGGAATTGTTGGGCGAATCGTACTGGCCTTTACAAGATAATCAGGTCATTTCTCTTAAAAATGATTTGGCTGCGACTTTTGTGGTGGCATCAAACTTGTCATTATCAACAGATTCACTGTACCAATTGGCTTATGAAGTGCATCATCCGAATGGTGTGTATTCTGAATCAATCATTCATGGAGACAACCCCACAAAAATGGTTGAGCAAATGGCTTCACAAGTGGCACGGCTTTTACCCGGTAAAAAAACCAAACAGAATTACACGGTGATTTCAGAGGATGATTTTACCAATGAGCTGTACTCTCGGGGCATGTCATTTCACATCCAGGGATATGTAGACAAAGCACAAAACTACCTGGAGTTGGCGATTGAACAGGATGACAGTTTGTTATTACCCAAATTTGAGCTGGCAGTGGTCAAGCGCAAGCAGAATAAACTTGAGGAATCCAAACAAGAGCTGGAACAATTGTTACAGGATTTCGACTCCTACCAAAATGCACCAACGGACAAAATTAAACTGTTGAATTCTCTTGGTGTGACTTATCTGCGAATGCTGAACAACGAAAAAGCCACGGAAAAACTGATGGCAGCCTACGAATTGGCACAAAAGCTAAAAGCGCATAGATTGGTGGTAAAAGCTGCTAACAACATGGCCATCATTGCACGCCGCCAACAAAACACAGATGAAGCCAGAAAGTGGGCATCAGAAGCATTGGCTGTGGTCAATAAACACCAAATTCCCAACCAGACCACGTTGGTTTATCTGTTGGGTCAAATAGAAAGAGACAGTGGCAACATCGACAAGGCATTGTCATTGTTCAATGAAGCCCATAACGGTTACCTTGAAACCAATCGATTAAAAGAGGCCTCAGCCATAATGAGTGCAACAGGTGACTTATTGCGAAAAAAAGGGCAGTTTAAATTGGCACATGAAGCCATCAATAAAGCCTTGGAGCTCAAGGCCAAAATCAATGACAAATTAGGGCTGGTAGACTCCCGACTTTATCAAATAGAACTCAGCATCGTTGAAAGTGATTGGGAGAAATCACAACAGTTACTGGACGAATTGCATGATTTTGTGAAAGAACACAACATCACCACCCGAACCAATGACATCTTCAAAGTCATCTGTCAGCTTCATTTTGCCAAAGGCAACTACCAACAAGTGGTTGATATGATAAACACCGAAGGTGCTGGCATCAAAAGCCGCAACCTGGAAATGATCAAACTCAAGTCTTTACAACAATTAGGCGATGAAACAGTCATCAAAACCTGGTTACAAGAACATCAGCATTTCAAATCCGGCGACAACAACATGATGCGCATGTATTGGCTCGATTTTGAAAACTATTACCTCGAGGCACATGGGCGAACTGAATCGTTGATTGATTCCTACCAACAACGCTTAACACTCAGCCGGCTGATGGGTTATGACGCATGGTCTGCTCGCCTGTTGCTTAAATCAGGCTATCAGCATTTACGCTTAAACACCCCTGACAAAGCACAAAGTATTTTGCACGAACTCAGGTCTTTACCATTGGATTGGTGGGAAATTGACCTTTACGAAGCCCTGGTTTTGCACGCCCAGGCAGATGATGCTGCCAATGATTTGGTCACGCTGGCAAAAAACAAAGCGAAACACGGTTGGTTACCCAAACATGAAGAAGCTTTGTTGCAAATCAATAAAAGTGAAGCCTATCAACCACCTGTCGAAGCGGTTTTGTTTTAGGAAAAGTCTCACCAGCCATTGTTTTTAATAAGCCGA
>JAUHXW010000212.1 GCA_030426705.1 Gammaproteobacteria bacterium | reverse complement strand
CCGCTGATAAAACGGTAACAGTGGGATTTCTTAAAATCATTTTTTTGACCTTATACCAGCCGCTGTCACCAGTCGCTAAAAGCGGTTGTCCATCCAGATAATTTTTGACATCTTGAGCCAACGCTGCAACTGTGGGGTACCTTCTGTGTGGCTCTTTGCGAATGGCCATCATGATGAGGTTATCCAAATCGCCCTTCAGCTGCTTTTTACTGTAGTTCCTGTTTAGCGTTGGTAACAGTTCCACATGGCTTGGGACAGTGGGTGTTTTTTCGGTGATTTCATGTATCAATTCGCTGGGAACTTCCGTCGCCACTGCCTGCGCCCGTTGTCCAGTCAACATTTCATAAAGCAACAAGCCCAAAATATAAATATCTGTGGCGGTAGAAATCGGCGCACCGGTTACTTGTTCCGGGCTTGAATAAGCCAATGTCATGATGGGTACAGTTTGGGTATCAATGGCTTTGTCTTCCAACAATTTGGCAATGCCGAAATCCAGTAATTTGACCACACCGTCTTCAGTCACAATGATGTTATTGGGTTTGATGTCACGATGCACCACCAAATGTGAATGGGCGAAACTGATGGCATCACAAATTTGCAGGAAAATGACCAGATATTGTTTCAACTTGAAATTGTGATGTTTGCAATATTCCAATAATGGTAAGCCTTCCACCAGCTCCAAAATCATGTAGGGTCGGGGGCTTTTAGAATCACTGAGCAGTTCACCACCACCAATCAGTTGGGCAATGTTGTTGTGTTTCAATTGAGCCAACAACTCCCTTTCATTCCTGAACCGTTCCAGTTCTTTTTGATCATGAACTGGCTTAAGAAATTTAATCGCGACCTGATGGCTGAAATCACCTTCATCCCGTTGCGCTAGCCACACTTCTCCCTGGCCGCCCTGCCCCAAAGGTCGAGTTAACACATAGGATTCAATCCGCACGCCAGCACTGATTGGTTTGATGTCTAAACCCACTTGAACAGAATCTATAATGCTTCCAGTCAACTCAACCTGATTCACATCAATTTGTAACAATCTTTTGACTTTGCGTTTGACTTCATCACTGTAATCACTGGTTTCAATCACAGACTCACGTTCGTTTTCAGGATATTGAACAGCTAAATCAAACAATGCTTTGATGTGGTGTTTCATGGATACAGTTAACTCAATGTACTTTGTTCCAGAAAATCACCGATATACGCTTTGGCAAAATGAATTTCTCGAGCAAGTGTTGATAAAGAAATATTGAGGGTATCAGCCGTTTTCTCACGAGAAATTCCAGTGAAGTAATAGAGTTCAATGATTTTAGCACTGCGCTCACTGACAGTTTCAAGCTCGTCTATGGCAGCACTGATCAAAGCAAAATCAAAAATTTGATTATCCGCAACTGTCAATCCTTCGGTAAAAATGACCTGGTTTAAATTTCCGCCATGTTTAGCCGTTGATTTACGTCGGCCATAGTCAATCAACAATCTCCTCATCTGCCGTGCCAGGATGAAAAGATAGGTTTGATCGTCTTCCTTGGCAATTTCTGAATCAGATATTTTCAAATAGGCTTCATGAACCAAATCTGTTGGCGAAAGGGTATGACCACGACGTTCCTGAGTCATCAATTGATTGGCAATAGACTTTAACTGCTGATAAATTTCTTCATCTAATTGATTGATTTGTTGCGAATGTTCCTCTTTCACTGTTTTATTAGGTAAATCACTCGTATTTTCTATGGCTGTTGTTAACTAAGGAATGACTTTGGGTCTTCATTCACTTTGTCCCAGACTAAAGTGAAAGCGACCACGGCAGTCATGGCATGTAACCTTGCACGCATAACGGCATTCACATAAGGCTTCTGTTGCCTTGCAACAACCGCCATATGTTCATTGCCTATGCTCTTCGTCTATGATTGGCCTGCATGGATGCAGGTCTGTCGCGTTAGCTTGGAGCGTAAGCGGCCGCTATCGCTCACGGCTTATCACTCATTTCGTCAAGGCTTCTTGCCTTTGGCAAATCGCCTTGCTTCCATTCACTGCCTAACCGGCTCGGCGGGTCGAGCTGCTCAGCAACTCTCCGATGATACAACAAGCACTACAAAGAATTAAACAATTTACCTGAAAAAGTCTATCCTTGACTTTTTCAAAAAATACTAAAAGTAACCTTTGCTCGATTCGTGAACATAAATGTTAAGGGTTATAAAATCAAGAATCATTTAATTCTTCCTCGATTTCCAACATCAAGTCAGCAATTTCCTGACGTCTTCCTGCATCCGCTTTCGGTCTGTCCGTTCGTGGAGCAGCAGCCTTTGCTTTTATCAGGTATTCTTTGGCCTTCGGGTAATCTTCCTCTTCTTCATATAAAAACTCAGCCAGAAAATAATTCGAGTCAATACCATCGGGATTCTTTTCCAGACCTTTTTGCAAGAACTCCATGGCTTTTTTATCGCTACCAAAACCAATCGGCCATCCAGGTACTTTACTATAGAGCACACCCAAACTGGTGTAAGCACTGCCATCCAGCGCATCACCATCGATTTCTATGGCCGCTTCGTATGATTTCTTGGCATGTTTGGCCAAACCCAAAGCGCCTAAACCGCCTTTAGCTCCCGCATAGCTGGAATAAACAATGCCTTCCCAAATCAAACCTTCAGGCTGGTTACGCTGTTGCATGGCCACTTGTGTAGCCGCTTGCGAGAGTTGCTCAAATGCTTTTTCCTTGGCGTCACCGTCAGCCATATAATTTACCACAGCCCACTGGCTCTGTATGTGTTTAACCTCATCAGTCATTGCCGCCAACGACTGATTTGATGCAAATGTTGCCAAAGTTAGCAAAGTTACTTTTTTGATAATGTTTTTCATGGTTTCACCTCGTTGTTAAGTAAGGATTTGATGGTTGATTGATCCTTGCGGATGGCTTTGCTGACCACGTTGGGCAGCAAAGCATTGATTTTGATAAACAGCTTTTCTGGCCAGCCAAAAAATTTTTCCGCCTGTTTTTTTTCTATGGCCTTCAGAATTTGTTGCGCCACTTCTGCCGGTGCATCGACGGCATTTTTCAATTGATGATTTAAATGATCGACAGCTTCTGAATTAATACCCGTTGCCATCGCTCTAGGCGCCAGATATTGTGTCCGCACAACTGAATCAGATAATTCTCGACCCAACGCTTGGGTAAAGCCACGCAGGCCAAACTTACTGGCACAATAACTGCTGAATCCAGGATAGCCAATGGCACCAAAACTGGAACCTATATTAATGATTTGCGCGGATTGTGCCTGTTTGAGCCAGGGTAACAATTGCTGTGACAATAAAATAGGTGCTAAAAGATTGATGTCCAGCACTTGTTTAATTTCATCGGCTTTATGACTTTGTAAAAACCCAGTTGGGTTGATGGCGGCGTTATTTATTAACATGCGCTGCGGACTCGCCTCAGTCTGAAGCATGTGAAGTAACTGTTGATTGTTCTCACTGTCAGAGACATCACCGACAAAAATGTCAACACCTGCTCCCAGACTGTCTTGTAATTCCCGTAAGCGCTGTTGGTTACGCCCCAGCAAAATCAGTTTGCCGCCTTTTTGATAAATTTGAGCCGCCAATTCACGTCCGAGCCCACCATATGCACCGGTTAAGACTACAGTTTGTTGTTCCCAGTTAATATTCATGATGTGGGTACACTCCTGAATATCTCGGCATATAAATGATAAAAACGCTTACATGAGCGAATCACAATGGCCAATTGCTTGTCGTTCAATTGGTTAATCAAATCTTCAAAGAATTTCTGATGATCCTGATCCAAATCACCATGCGAAAACAAATAGCTGAAAGCTTTGTTGGGCAATTCGAGTGATTGCTTGATGGTATTGGCAGCTTGTGTCGCCAAAGCCACACTGGTGCCTTCCAGAACCTGCACCATGCCTAAAAAGGTCAATGGTCCCAATCTGGTAATGGAGTCGTAAGCATAGGCAACCATCATTTCAGTGGCAAAAGCAGGTTCTGATTGACTGACCTGCTCAGCATCACCGCCACAGGCCCTGATGTCATTCAAAATCCACTTTTCATGGCCAATTTCTTCTTCAATGTATTCAGCCATAGCGGTTCTTAACCATTCATCCTCGTGCGATATTTTGCTACCGGTCAACATCAACAGTGGCACAGTATGTTTGACATGATGGTAGGCCTGCGTTAAAAATGCCACATAGGTATCCAGCCTGATACTGCCTTGCATGGCTTGTTGTATCACTGGGATACTGAACAAGACTTGTTGTTCTTGCGATGTTTCTTGGCACAAAATTTCAAACGGCGTGGGCTGTTCTTTTTTCATTATTTGGGGCATATATCGTCTCCAATAAGTTTTTATGTTGTTCGAAAATAACCTGGGCTTTGATTTTCCCAGAAGCGGTTAATTGACCGTTGACTGCGGTAAAAGCGGGTACTTTGACCGCCTTTCTGATATTCGCATAGTCAGGTAATTGTTGATTCATGCCACTGATGGCGGCATCTAATTGAGCTTGATTCAAGGCAGTAACACATAAGGCCGTCAGAAATGGCTGGTCATTGCCATAAACTGCGGCTTGTTGCACACCTGGCAGAGCCAACAGCTCACCCTCAATCCAATCAGGCAGGATATTGCGGCCAAATGAATTGATGATCAAATTCTTTTTGCGGCCAGTGATGTGCAAACAACCTTGTTGATCGAGTCGTCCAATATCACCGGTGTAAAAAATTCCATTTGGGTCAGACTCACTGACACCCAAGTAACCCAGGAACAAGGGACCTTTCACCCTAATTTCATGCGCTGCAGTAAAATCCAACTCACAATGCGGTAACGTCTTCCCAACAGAACCGGGCGTGTCATCAGGTCCACACAGCGACACCACTGAACCGCATTCGCTGATGCCGTAACCTTGATAAACGGGCAAACCCATTTGCTGGGCTTGTTCAATCAGGCTAACTGCACACACGGCGCCACCCACCGCGATAAATTTAATAAAAGAGACATCCTGCGGATGGGCTGTTAAGTACTGTACCAACTGCTTGAGCATTTGCGGCATCATAATCATGCTTTCAGCCGCCTGGGTTTTAATCATTTGAAACATGGTCGCTATGTCCAATTGCCCAGAACCAGTCATGCCCACTTCAGCCATTGGCAATGAAATGATTTCCAGGTCAACAAAGCGATGGGCATATACCGCCGCCATATTTTCCAGCAGAATGCTATAGGGTAACAAACTGATGTGATTGGTGATTCCCAGATTGGCAACAGCTTCTGCCAATGATTGGCCTACCCTGTTTAAATGCGCATAACTTAAGCAAACGCCTTTGGGTTCACTGGTGGTCCCCGAAGTAAAGGTGATTTTATGGGTACCAACTGGCAATGATTGTTTGACTTCAACCGTTCTACTCAGAAAATAACAAGGTGGCTCTGCATCCGTATTTTG